>JBQTIS010000370.1:0-2201 GCA_052387895.1 Rhodospirillales bacterium
GAGCGAGCTCGGCGTCGAGCACATCGACATGCCGGCCACGCCGCATCGGGTGTGGAAGGCGATCCAGGCCGCAAAGGCCGGCAATCGCTGAAGGAACACGGGGAACAGTCATGCACGATTTCGCGTATCACCGCCCCGCCTCGCTGGCCGACGCGGCGAAGCTTTTGAAGCAGGCGGGCGACGACGCCAAGCTGATGGCCGGCGGCCAGACGCTGATCCCGACGCTGAAGCTCAGGCTGGCGCAACCCAGCGCGGTGGTGGACATCGGCGGGGTCAAGGAGCTGGGCGGCATCAAGGCCGACGGAAGCTCGGTCACGATCGGCGCGGGCGCCACCCACGCCGCCGTGGCCGCCTCGAAGGAGGTGCAATCGAAGATCAAGGCCCTGGCTGAGCTGGCCGGGCATATCGGCGACCGCCAGGTGCGCCATCGCGGCACGCTGGGCGGCTCGATCGCCAACAACGACCCGGCCGCCGACTATCCCGCCGCCGTCCTGGGCCTGGGCGCGACCGTCACGACCAACCAACGCAAGATCGCCGCCGACGAGTTCTTCAAAGGGCTGTTCGAAACGGCGCTAAAGCCCGGCGAGATCATAACGGCCGTCAGCTTCCCCGCGCCAGAGAAGGCCGCCTACATGAAGTTCGCCAATCCCGCCTCGCGCTTCGCGCTGGTCGGCGTGTTCGTGGCCAAGTCCAAAGCGGGCGTGCGCGTGGCGGTGACCGGCGCGGGCGAACGCGGCGTGTTCCGCGCCATGGCGCTGGAAAAGGCGCTGTCGGGCAACTTCTCGGCCAAGGCGATCGAAGGCATCGCGATTCCGGCCAAGGGCTTGAACGGCGACATCCACGCCTCGGCCGAGTACCGCGCGCACCTGATCGGCGTGATGGCGCGCCGCGCCGTCGCGGCGGCGGGATAGGCGCAAGAATCCTCTTCGCGCCTCACCGACTGTTGAATGGGCCCCGTCCTTTGACCGCGGGCCGCGGTGGTACAATGCTGCATGCCTCCACCGCTACTGGTCACATTCGCCGCTGGCGCGACGGGCACGTGGCGGGTCGATCGGATCGATTCCGTCGCGGGTGAAAGCCTGCCGATGGCGGAGCGCCTGGCGATGCTCGAAGGCTTGGCGACGCAAATGCCGTCCGAGCCCGTGTGGGCGTTGCGCGGCGTGGCGGGCAACATGCGCTACACAAATCGTGCCGAAGCCGATGCGCTTGAAGCCAGCCAACAAGGGCTCTCCCGAGCGGAGGCGACTCGTGCCGCGCTCATTCCGATCCGCAAGACGGGGGCATGGTGGGCCTTGGCCCAGGATGAGCGCCGCGCCATCTTCGAGGACCGGTCGCGTCATATTGGAATCGGATTGGAATATCTGCCGGCCGTCGCTAGGCGCTTGCACCACAGTCGTGAGCTTGGCGAGCCGTTCGATTTCCTGACCTGGTTCGAATATGCACCGGAGCACGTTGGAGCATTCGACGCGCTGGTGCGCCGGCTGCGGGAAACCGAGGAGTGGCGTTACGTCGACCGCGAGGTCGATATCCGCTTAACCCGCGTCTAGCGCATGTTTCCGTAAGATAGCAGCGAGGAACATCCTCTCACCCCACCCTCTCCCCCACGATGTGGGGGGAAAGGGATGCCAAGGGTTGGCGCGATGCGAGACGGCGCGCCTACCCGCCTGCGGGCCGAAGCCCTTCGGCGGGCGGAGGCCCGAAGCTGGGTGAGAGGGACGATTCTGCTTCACGGAAACACGCGCGAGCCTGTCACCCGTCCGCACGCTAGCCAAACTTGCGGATTTAACGCAAAGGGTCCGGGTCACGAACCCGGCCCCGCATTGTTCAGACAGCAAGGAATGCTTACGACTGCGGTGCGTATTTCACGTAGCAGCCATAGGCGCGCGTGGAGGCGACGCTGACCGGCTTGCCGGCCTTGATCTCGTCCAGCGCCTGGGCCACGTAGTTCCTGGCGCCCTTGATGTCGGTCGGGTCGGTCGAGGGCTTGTCGTCGATGGCGCCGGCATAGGCCAGGGTGCCCCTGGCGTCGATCACGAACATATGCGGCGTGACCTGGGCCTGGTAGGCCCGCGACACCTGGCTCTTGGAATCGAGCAGCACCGCCGTCGGCGACGCGCCGCGCGTGGCGGTGTCGCGATTGGCTTCCTCGGCCGTCACGTAGCCGAAATAGCCTTCCGGAGAAGACGCGACGCTCAGCCACA
>JBQTIS010000371.1:0-3616 GCA_052387895.1 Rhodospirillales bacterium
GCCCGTTGCGCGCCTGGCGGCTCGGCGCCCGCACCCGGCGCGAGCTGATGGAGCTGGACGACGCGGCGCTCAGCGACATCGGCATCGAGCGCGGCCAGATCGACGCGATCGCCCAGGCCGTGGCGAAGACCAAGGCCGACGGCCGCACGGTTCCGGTACCCGCGGCGCTGGTGCTCGGCGGCTTCGCGCCGCGCCCCGCCGCCAACGCCAACGCGCCGGCGCGCCGCCTGGCGGCCGACGCGGCGGACTGAACCCAAGCGTTCCCCCGGCGCCGCCCATTCCCCCGGGCGGCGCCTGTCCGGCGGTCCTCCCGTCCCTGTACGCGGAGGGCCGCCGGCCCCCCTTCCCCTGACTACGGCTTTTTGAACGTCAGGGCGCGCCACGCGCCCAGCCCCGCCGCGCGCTCCAGCTTAAGGCCGCGCGCGCGATGCGCCGCGATCACCGCCCAGGCCTGCTCGCGCAGGAACCCCGACAGCACCGCGCGCCCGCCCGGTTCGAGATGCCGCGCCAGGCCGGGCGCCATCGCGATCAGCGGGCGTTGCAGGATGTTGGACGCGATCAGCGCGTAGCGCCGGCCGCGCGCCGGCCGCCGGCGATAGCCGTCGCCCGCGACCGCGCGCACCAGCCCCGCCACGCCGTTCAGGCGCGCGTTCGCGCCGGCCACCCGCGCCGCCTCGGGCGCGATGTCCACCGCCAGCACGGGGATGCGCCAGGCCTTGGCGACGGCCAGCGCCAGGATGCCCGTGCCGCAGCCCATGTCGAGCGCGCGCGCGCCGCGCAGGCGCGGAGTGCGCTTGGCGATGCGGTCCAATTCCAGCAGGCACAGAAGCGTGGTTTCGTGCTCGCCCGTGCCGAACGCCTCGCCCGCGTCCACGCGCAGCGCGATCTTGCCGGGCGCGCCGGGCCGGTGGTGCGAGGGGTGCGCCAGGAACCGCCCCGCCTCGATCGGCTTGAAGCTGCGGAGATTCTCCGCGAGCCAGTCCTTGTCCGGCAGCGGCGCGATATCGGCCCTCGGCTCGGCCACGCCCAACGCCGCCGCGGCCAGCGCCAGCGCGGCCGAGAGCCGGCCGCGATCCGGCTCGGGCCCAATCGCCTCGATGCGCCAGTCCCCGCCCGGCGATAGCTCGAAGGCCGACACCGCCTCGGCGAACGGCGCCAAAGCCTCGGCGAAGGCTTCGGCGGCGGCCGACGGAACGGTGAGCGTTGTGATAATCTGCTTACGCACCGGCGCCATTGGCTTCCATGCCATCGCCGGCGGCATTTCGCGGGAAGGCTGGCCTTGTTTTCATCCCTATACCACTACTTCAAATTGGCCTTGGCATTGAATGCTCCAGCCGAGTCCGACTTGCCGCGCCAGCCCGGCATCGCGAAGGGCCGCGTCACCGATGAGTTCTTCGAGCCGTTGGACGCCGGCGAATTGGCGGCGTGGGATCAGTAGCCGCCGTCACGCGGTCGCGGATTGCACGAAGCTGTCGATCACCTTCTTGCGGCCGGCCTTGTCGAACTCGATGTCCAGCTTGTCGCCGTCCACCGCGGCCACGGTGCCGTAGCCGAACTTGATGTGGAACACGCGCGCGCCGGCCGCGAAGCGCGCCGCGCGTTCGGACTCGACCTCGCGCGCCTGGCCTTCGATCAAGAGGCCGCCGCGCGCGCCCTGCCCCATGCCGCGCCCCTTGCCCCGCCCCATGCCCCGCCCCTTGCCCCGTTGGCCGCGCCCGCCCCCGAGGCGGAACGACGCGGCCTCGCCGGGCACGCCCTCGCCCTCCTCCGGCGCGATCAGCCCCGGCGCGCCGTCGAGCTCGACCTCGTCCCGCGGCAGCTCGCCGACGAAGCGCGAGGGCAGGCAGGCGATCCAGGCGCCGTGCGTGCGCCGGTGCTGGACATAGGACACGGCCACGCGCCGCTTGGCGCGCGTCAGCCCGACATAGGCCAGCCGCCGTTCCTCCTCCAGCGCCTTGGCCCCGCCTTCGTCCAGCGCCCGCTTGTTCGGAAACAGGTCCTCCTCCCAGCCCGGCAGGAACACCGTGTCGAATTCCAGCCCCTTGGCCGCGTGCAGCGTCATGATGCTGACCACGTCGCTGCCCGCCTCGGTCGCCTGCTCCATGACAAGGCTGACGTGTTCGAGGAAGCCGTTGAGGTTGTCGAACTCGGCCATCGCCGGGATCAGCTCCTTGAGGTTGTCGAGCCGGCCCGGCGCGTCGGCCGCCTTGCTCAGCCGCCACATCCCCGCGTAGCCGGATTCCTCCAGCACGATCTCGGCCAGCTCGGGATGCGCCGTGGTCTCCATCTGCCCGCGCCAGCGCTCGAGGTCGCCCAGCAGGGTTTTGAGCGCGCCGCGCGCCTGGGGCTTCAGCTCGTCGCTCGCCACCAGCTCGCCGCAGGCCCGGGTCAGCGCCACGCGCTTGGCGCGGGCAAGCGCGTGGGCGGCGGCCAGCGTGGCGTCGCCGATGCCCCGGCGCGGCAGGTTGACGATGCGCTCGAACGCCAGGTCGTCGTCGGGTTGCGCCACCACGCGCAGGTAAGCGAGCGCGTCGCGGATCTCCTGGCGCTCGTAGAACCGGGGGCCGCCGACCACGCGGTAGGGCACCCCCAGCGTCATCAGCCGCTCCTCGAACTCGCGGGTCTGGAACCCCGCGCGCACCAGCACCGCCATGCCCGACAGCGGTTCCCGCTTGCGCTGCAAGGCCTCGATCTCCTCGCCCACGAAGCGCGCCTCGTCCTCGCCGTCCCAGCACGCGCGCAGGCGGATTTTCTCGCCGTGCTCGCCGGCCGCGGGCTCGGTCCACAGCGTCTTGCCGAGCCTATCGCGGTTGTGCGCGATCAGCGCCGAGGCGGCGGCCAGGATGCGCGGGGTGGAGCGGTAGTTGCGCTCGAGCCGGATCACCCGGGCGCCGGGGAAATCCTGCTCGAAGCGCAGGATGTTGCCGACCTCGGCCCCGCGCCAGCCGTAGATCGACTGGTCGTCGTCGCCGACGCAGCAGATGTTCTTGTGGGCCTGGGCCAACAGGCGCAGCCACAGGTACTGCGCGACGTTGGTGTCCTGGTACTCGTCCACCAGCAGGTACTTGAAGCGGCGCTGATAGTCCGCCAGAAGCTCGGGATTGTTTTTGAACAGCGCCAGGTTCAGCAGCAAGAGGTCGCCGAAATCGGCGGCGTTGAGGGTTTGCAGGCGCTCCTGGTACTGGCGATAGATCGCCAGCGCCCGGCCGATCGCCACTTCGCTGTCCTCGCCCGCGGTCACCTGTTCCGGCGCCAGCCCCCGGTCCTTCCAGCGTTGGATCACGGCCATCAGCACGCGCGCCGGCCATTTCTTGTCGTCAATGTCCTCGGCCGCCAGGATCTGCTTCAACAGGCGCACCTGGTCGTCGGCGTCGAGGATCGTGAAGTTCTGGCGCAGGCCCACGAGCTCGGCGTGGCGGCGCAGGATGCGCGCGGCCAGCGAATGGAACGTGCCGAGCCAAAGGCCTTCGACCTGCGGCCCGATCTGCACGGCGACACGCTCGCGCATCTCGCGCGCGGCCTTGTTGGTGAAGGTCACCGCCAGAATCTGTGAGGGCCACGCGCGGCGCGTCGCCAACAGATGGATGAGACGCGAGGTGAGCACGCGCGTCTTGCC
>JBQTIS010000372.1:0-14305 GCA_052387895.1 Rhodospirillales bacterium
CCCGACACGCCGACGATCGCCAGGGTCAGTACGGCGCGCGCCTGGAAGCTGGCGTCGCCGCGCGCGCCCACCACGCGCTTGGCCCGGCCGCCAAAGCGCCCGCCCAGCTCGTAGTGCTTGGTCAGGCCCTTCACGTCCAGCAGCACCGGCGCGTCGTCGCCGGCCGCCGCCGCGCCGCCGTCGCGCGCGTGGGAGGGGGTCGCCGTCCTGACCGCCGCAAGCCTTACGCAGCGGGCCAAATGATCCGAGCCAGGTTCCGCCTGCGCCATCGCGATCGGCCGTTCGCCGCATTGCGCGGGGACGGCATGCGGGCATCGGGGCGCGAAGGCGCAGCCGGGGCGCGCGCGGTCCGCGGCGCCGAGCGTGCCCTCGATCGGGTGCAGGCGGCCGCCCTTGCCCCGGGCGTCGAGCCGCGGCAGCGCCGCCAAGAGGCCGTGGGTGTAGGGATGCGCGGGCTGGCGGAACACCGCGCGGATCGCACCGGTTTCGACCAAGCGGCCGGCATAGAGCACCCCGATGCGGTCGCAGATGCGCGCCACCGTGCCCAGATTGTGGCTGATGAACAGGATCGCCGCGCCGAATTTCGAGCGCAGCTCGCGCACCAGCTCGAGAATCGCGGCTTCGATCGTCACGTCCAGGCCGGTGGTGGGCTCGTCCATGATCAGCAGCGCCGGTTCGGCCATCAGCGCCATGGCGATGACCACGCGCTGCTGCTGGCCTCCCGAAAGCTGGTGGGGGTAGCGCGCCAGCATCGGCTCGGGGTCGGGCAGCCGCACCTCGCCCAGCATGGCGAGCGCGCGCCGGTAGGCGCCGGCGCGGTCGGTCACGCCGTGCAGCAGCGGCACCTCCATCAGCTGCTCGCCGATCGTCATGACCGGGTTCAGGCTGGACATCGGGTCCTGGTAGATCATCGCGATGCGGTTGCCGCGGATCGAGCTGAGCTGGCGGTCGGTCATCCCGGCCATGTCCTTGCCTTCGACCAGGATGCGGCCGGCCGAGACGCGCATCCCCATGGGCAGGTAACGCATGGCGGCGAGCGCGACCGTGGACTTGCCGCAACCCGATTCGCCGACCAGGCCCAGCGAGGCGCCCGGCGCTATGGAAAAACTTACGTCGCTGATGATCGGCTGGCGGCCGGCCTTGCCGGTGTAGTCGATCGAGACGCTCTCGAAGCTGAGGACGTCAGCCATCGAGCGCCGCCTCGCGCAGGCCCATGGCCAAGAGGTTGCAGCCGATCACCAGCGACGAGATCGCCGCGGCGGGGATCAGCGTCATGTGCGGCCACACGAAGATCATCCCATAGGTTTCCTTGATCATGCCGCCCCAGTCCGGATCGGGCGGCGGCAGGCCGACGCCGAGGAAGCCCAGCACGCCGATGGCGATGGTGGTGTAGCCGAGCCTGAGGAACAGGTCGACGATCAACGGCCCGCGCGCGTTGGGCAGTATCTCGACCAGCATGATGTAAAGCGGGCTTTCGCCGCGCATGCGCGCCGCCGCCACGTAGTCGCGGTTCTTCACGTCCAGCGTGACCGCGCGCACGATGCGCGCGATGATCGGCGCGTTGGTGACGCCGATGACGGCGACGATGTTGAACGCCGAGGCGCCGAACTTGGCGATGATGATGAGATAGAGGATGATCTTGGGAAAGGCCAAGAGCGTGTCGCCGACGCGCATGATCACGGCGTCGGCGACGCCGCCGCGATAGCCCGAGACCAGCCCCAGCAGCGTGCCCAGCGCCGCGGCGCTGAATACCGCGATCGGCGCCACGATCAGCACGGTGCGCGCGCCCCACATCAGGCGCGAGACGATGTCGCGGCCGAGATGGTCGACCCCGAGCCAGTGCGCCTGGGACGGATAGGGGTTGACGATCAGCGCCGGGTCGATCTGGTTGGGCGGATAGGGCGCCAGCCACGGCGCCAGGATCGCGCACAGGCACCAGAACAGCACGACCGCGCCGCCGACGGTGGCGATCGGCGAGACCGACAGGAACTTCCACAGGCGGCGGGCCGTGCCCGGGGCCGCCGGGCGCGCGGTCGCGGCCGCGGGCCTGACCGTGGCGCCGGTTTCTGCGGCAATGGCGCGCAAGGCTCGCGTCATACGCGAATCCTCGGGTCGAGCACCATGTAGCCGAGGTCGCCGAACAGCTGCGTCAGCATCGTGACGCCGACGGCGACCAATGTTCCCGCCTCGAGCACCGCGATGTCCTTGGACAGGGCCGCTTCCAGCATCAGGCGGCCGAAGCCGGGATAGGCGAACAGGGTTTCCACGACCACCAGGCCCGACACCAGATAGTTGAGCTGCAACAGGATGACGGTGAACGGCGTGATCATGGCGTTGCGCATCGCGTGCTTGGTGACCACGCCCCCAAACGACATGCCTTTCAGCACGGCGGTGCGGACATAGGCCTGGCGCATCACCTCGACCATCGAGGCGCGGATCATCGAGATCAGGTAGCCGGCGTCGTAGGCCGTGACTACCAGCACCGGCATGATGAACTGCATCCACAGCGCCCAGCCGGTGTCGGCCCTGAGCGGCGAAGTGCCCGGCAGGACGCCCAGCCAGACCACGAAGATGCCGATCAGAAACACGCCCATGGCGAACTCGGGGATCGAGGCGGTCAGCGTGGCGAACACCGTGATCGAACGGTCGAGCGGGCTGCGCTCGCGCATCCCCGCCAGGACGCCGAAGAACATCGCCAGCGGCACGATGACGGCGAAGCTGAACGCGGCCAGCATCAGCGTGTTGCCCAGGCGGTCGAACAGGAGCTCGGAAACGGGCTGGCGGAACACCAGCGACTGGCCGAAATCGCCGGTCAGCGCGTTGCCCATGTATTCGACGTAGCGCACGACCAGCGGCCGGTCGAGGCCCATCTGCCGGTTCAGGATATCGACTTGGTCCTGCGTGGCGTAGCCGCCCAGGAGCTTGCGCGCCACGTCGCCGGGCGAAAGCTCGTTGAGCGCGAATACCAGGAACGACACGACGATCAGGGTGATGGCCATGTTGAGAAGCTGCTTGGCGGTGTAGCGCAGCATGGCCGTCCCCCGGCCCTTGTCCGGGCCCGACTGTCCCTACGCGAGCGCGATGCCGGGCCGCTTGCGGCGGCCCGGCGCCGGCCAAATCGCCTTACGCGTCGATCCAGACGTCCTTCACGTCGATATAGATGCTGGGGTGGATCTTGTAGCCTTTGATCTTCTTGTCCGTGTAGTTGAACACGGCGCGCCACAGCGGCAGAACGATCGGGCCTTCGTCCAGCAGCAGCTGCTGGAGCTTCGCCATCACCGCGCGGCGCCTTTCGATGTCGACATATCCTTCCGCCTCGGTGATCAGCTTGTCGAACTCGGCGTTCGACCAGTTGGCCTCGTTCCACGCCGCGCCCGAGCGGTAGGCGAGGCTGAGCACCATGGTGCCCAGCGGCCGATGCGCCCAGGTGGTGAAGCCGAACGGCACCTTGGTCCACACGCCCCAGTACTGCGTGGACGGCATGACGTTGATCTTCACGCGGATGCCCGCTTCCTTCCACTGCTCGACCATGGTTTGCACCGCCAGCAGCTCCCAATCGGGCTGCGGCCGGCAGGCGATCTCGGCGTCGATGCCGTTGGGATAGCCGGCGGCCGCCAGCAGCGCCTTGGCCTTGGCCACGTCGCGCTTCATGAAGGGCAGCTTGGCGTACTCGGGATGCGCGGGCGCGACGTGGTGGTGCTCGCCCGGCTTGCCGAGGCCGCGATAGGCCGCCTTCAGCACCGCTTCGGTGTCGGTCGCGTAGCGCAGGGCCTGGCGCACGCGCTTGTCGTCGAACGGCTTGATCGAGTGAACGCGGGCGACCGCGGTGTAGCCCGTGTCCACCGTGTTGACTTGAATGTGCGGCAGCTTCTCGACCGTCGGCAGGGTCGAGACCGCGCCCTGGTAGATCATGTCCACCTGCTTGGAGGCGAGCGCCGACACTTGGGCGGCCGCGTCGTCGCCCAGGTCGATGATCTCGTAGCGGTCGACCCAGGGGCCCTTGCCCCAATAGCCGCTCTTGCGCGCGACATAGAGCGAGCGTTTGCCCACCTCGTGCTCGACCAGCTCGTATGGGCCGGTGCCGTTGCTGCCGATGCCGAACTTGCCGTTCTCGGCGGGGTCGATCATTAGCAGCGGATAATGGAACAGCGATTCCGGGATCGACAGGTTGGCGACCTTGCCGTTCAGCTTGATCGTGAAGTCGTCGACCTTCTGGATAGCCTGGGCGTCCCACAGCTTGGTCGATTTCTTCGGATTTCCCTTGTCGTCCTTCTCGCCGGTCTCGAACTCGGTGAGAATGAAGCCCTTGAGCAGGCCCACGACCGACGAGCCGGTCTTGGCGTCGAGCACGCGGTTGAGATTCCAGACCGCATGGTCGGCGGTGAACTTCTGGCCCTTGCGCCAGGTCACGTCCTTGCGCAGGCGCAGGGTCCAGCTCTTGAGGTCTGGGCTCGCCTCCCACTTCTCGACCAGGTGCGGACGCGTGACGTTGTCCACGCCGGTATCGGTCAGGTACTCGACCGTCTGGCGGGCCGAGTTCGCGGCCTCGATCCAGGAATAGGTGTGCGGATTGGAAATGTCGTGCACGCGCATGCCCAGGCGCAGCGTGCCGCCCTTCTTCGGCGTGCCTTGCGCCAGGGCCGGCATGGGCAGGCCGACCATCGCGTAGGCGCTGGCGGCCGACATGCCGACCAGGGTCGCGATGCGCAGGAATTCGCGCCGGCCGAGCTTGCCTTCGGCGAACTCGCGTCCGGCTTGTTGGATGATGGGATGCTCCCGACTTGCCATTTTACCCCTCCCGAGGATTGGCTTGCGGCCGTCCGTGACGGCAACCGATTGCGATGTAAAACCCCCAGGCCCGCGCCCGGATAGACGGTGGCGGCGGGCCGATGGAGCAAGGATAGTCCAGCCCGGCCGGACTCCACAAGGCAGTGGCCAGACCTTTCGGACCGGGAGATTATCCCACGGCGACCGTATTCCGCCATCCTGCGACGCCAGTTGACAGTGCGGCGCGAAACCCGCGCAATTGCCGAGGAATTCACCACGCGGGGCGATACGTGATCCCGACCATCGACATAGCGCCGCTGTTCGGCCCCGGTTCCGCCCGGCGCGCGGATTGCGACCGCCTGGTGATGGAAGCAGCGGCGGAAATCGGCTTCTTGTGTGTCGCCGGCCTGCCCGAGGCCGTGCCCCACGGCGCGACCGTCCGCGCGAAACTGCTGCGCGTGTTCGCCATTCCCGACGCGGAAAAGCGCAGACTCTATCGCCGCAAGTTCGATCCCGCGCGGCCGAACGTCTATCGCGGCTGGTTCCCCTTGCAGAACGGCGCGATGACCTACAAGGAAGGCATCGACATGGGGCCGGACGCGGCCTACCCGGATCGCGTTCGCGAACCGGACGATCCCCTGACCGAGCCCACGCCGCTGCCGCCCGAGGCGCTGCTGCCGGGTTGGCGCGCGGCGGTCGGCGAGTACTACCGAGGGATGGAGCTCGCGGGCCGGGTGGTGATGCGCGCGGTGGCGCGGGGTCTCGGGCTCGACGAGCGGTTCTTCGATCCGCATTTCGAACGCGGCATCTCGACCCTGCGGCTGATCCGCTATCCCGAACGCACGCCCGAATCCTTCGCCGGCATCGCCGACGACCAGGTGCATGTGACGCATCGGGACCGGCGGCGGCACCTGATCGGCGGGGCGCATGTCGATTCCGGCTTCGTGACCTTGCTGGCGCAGGACGGTGTCGAAGGACTCCAGGCGCGCGCCAGGGGCGGCGCGTGGCTCGACGTGCCGCCCGCCGAAGACGGGCTGGCGGTGAACTTCGGCGGCCTGCTGGAGCGCTGGACTCAGGGGCGCATCCGGGCGACCGAGCACCGCATCCTGGGGCCGGGCCGCGAGCGCATGTCGATTCCGTTTTTCTACGAACCGCGCGTCGATGCGCGGATCGAAAAGCTGCCGCAGCCCGGCGCCAAGGACTTCGAGCCCTTCCTCTATGGCGACCATCTTTGGGCGGCGATGGCCAAGTTCGTCGAGTTCCGCGGGCTGGAGTCGATGCGCGCGCCGCGAGGGCAAGCGGCGGCATGAAGCAGCACGTGCGCGTGGCCGTGATCGGCGGCGGGGTGGTCGGCTGCTCGGTGCTGTACCACCTGGCCAGGGCGGGCTGGCGCGACATCGCGCTTCTTGAACGCCTGGAGCTGACCTCGGGCTCGTCCTGGCACGCGGCCGGCGGGTTCCATACGCTCAACGGCGATCCCAACGTCGCCAAGCTGCAGAGCTACACGGTCAACCTGTACAAGGAGATCGAGACGCTGTCGGGCCAATCGTGCGGTGTGCACCTGACCGGCGGCATGATGCTGGCCGGCACGCCCGAACGCATGGATTTCCTCAGGCTGGCGCACGCCAAGGGCCGGTATCTCGGCATGCAGACGGAAATCGTCTCCGCCGCCGAGGCCAAGAAGCTGCTGCCGCTGATCGAGGAGAAATACTTCATCGGCGCGATGATCGACCCGCTGGAAGGCCATCTCGACCCGTCCGGCACCACCCACGCCTATGCCGGCGCGGCCCGCAAGCTGGGCGCCGAGATCTACCGCCAGACCCGCGTGATCGAGACCAACCCGCGCGGGGACGGCGGATGGGACGTGGTGACCGACAATGGCACGATTTCGGCCGAGCACGTCGTCAACGCCGGCGGCCTGTGGGCGCGCGAGGTCGGCCGCATGGCGGGCCTCGAGCTGCCGGTCCTGGCGATGGAGCACCACTACATCGTCACCGGCGAGATGCCGGAGGTGGTGGAGATCAACCGCAGCACCGGCAAGGAGGCGCTGCACGTCATCGACTTCGAGGGCGAGATCTACCTGCGCCAAGAGGGCAAGGGCATCCTGTTGGGCACCTACGAAAAGCAGGCCACGCCCTGGTCGCCCGAGACCACGCCCTGGACCTTCGGGCCCGAGCTGTTGCAGGAGGACATGGACCGCATCGCGCCGAGCCTGGAGATCGGCTTCAAGCATTTCCCGGCGATCGGCCGGGCCGGCATCAAGCGCACGGTCAACGGCCCCTTCACCTTCACCCCGGACGGCAACCCGCTGGTAGGCCCGGTCAGGGGATTGCGGAACTACTGGGCCGCCTGCGGCGTGATGGCCGGGTTCAGCCAGGGCGGCGGCGTGGGCCTGGCGCTCGCCAACTGGATGACCGAAGGCGATCCGGGCTTCGACGTCTGGGGCATGGACGTGGCGCGCTACGGCGACTGGGCGACGCCGGCCTATACCAACGCCAAGGTGCGCGAGAACTATTCCCGGCGCTTCCGCATCCGCTTTCCCAACGAGGAGCTGCCCGCCGCGCGGCCCCTGCGCACCGTGCCCGCGCACGATATGCTGAAGGCGGCCAACGCGGTGTTCGGCGTGTCTTACGGCCTTGAGCATCCGCTGTGGTACGCGCCCAAGGGCGAGAGGCCCGAGGAGACCATCAGCTATCGCCGCTCCAACGCCTTCCCAGCGGTCGCGGCGGAATGCAAGGCGGTGCGCGAGCGCGTGGGATTGATGGAAATCTCGACTTACGGCCGCTACCAGGCCACGGGCCGCGACGCGGCCGCGTTCCTGGAGCGGGTGCTGGCCAACCGCATGCCGGAACAGGGCCGCATGGCGCTGGCGCCGATGCTGAACGCTCAAGGGCGGCTGATCGGCGACTTCACCGTGGCGCGGCTGGGGGCCGAGCGCTTCTTCATCGTCGGCTCGGGCATCGCCGAGGAGTACCACCTGCGCTGGTGGGAACGCCAGCGCGGCGCGATGGACGTTGCGATCCGGCCGCTGAGCAAGTTGCTGGCGGGTTTCGCCGTCGCCGGCCCCAGGTCGCGCGCGCTGCTCCAGCGCCTGGCACGCGCCGATCTGTCGAACGCGGCGTTCCCGTTCCTGGCCGTGCGCGAGATGGCGTTGGGGCTGGCGCCGTGCCTGGTGGCGCGCGTCAGCTTCACCGGCGAATTGGGTTACGAGATTTGGTGCGCGCCCGATATGCAGCGCGCGCTCTTGGACCAGTTGCGCGACGCGGGAGGCGATCTGGGCCTGGCGATGTTCGGCGGCCAAGCGTTGAACTCGATGCGCCTGGAGAAGGGCTTCGGTTCCTGGGCGCGGGAATACCGCCCGATCTACGGGCCCGAGGAGGCGCGTCTCGGCCGCTTCGTGCGGCTGGAGAAGAACGATTTCATCGGCCGCGACGCCGCGGCGGTCGAGCGCAACTCGGGCGGCGAGCGGCGTCTAGCCCTTTTCAGCGTGGACGCCGCGGACGCCGACGCGTTCGGCGACGAGCCGATATGGCACGGCGGCAAGGTCGTGGGCTGGGTGACCTCGGGCGGTTATGGCCACTGCACCGGGCTGTCGCTCGCCCTAGGCTATGTGCCGCGCTCGCTCGCCGGCGCCGGGGACGGATTCGAGATCGAGATCATCGGCGAGCGCCGTCCCGCCAAATTGCTGTCGCAACCGCCGCACGATCCCAAGGGCGAACGGATGCGGGGGTGACCGCCTCCGATTTTGTCATGCCCGCCCCTGAGCCACGGCTGTCCGGTTAAGCGCAGAAAGTGGCCGGTTATGGAAGACCGTCATCGCCGGGCTTGTCCCGGCGATCCACGTCGTCGGGCCGCGATTGCCTTTCCGAACCAGGGCTCGACCCTCTCGCCCACGACTTGCCGCCGCCGCGACGTGGATGCGCGGGACAAGCCCGCGCATGACGGCTTTGGGATAAGCGAGCGCGAGTCCTGCCCGAGGCCGATCGACCGATCGCTGCGTCGGCATTGGCGTTGGCGGAACGAGAGAACAACTCAACCGGACAGCCGTGCCCCTGAGCCGGGCATCCACGCTTCGTCTTCGGACCAATCGCCGGGTCAGGCCCGGCCATAACGACCGAGCGATTCGCGATGCGGCGTTCTACAAGATCCCTCGCTGGGCGATCTCGATCTTGCGCCGGGTCACGAAATCGTCGATCGCCGCCTTGCGGCCCGCGTCGAGCGGCGGCTCGACATAGCTTTCCAGCAGGCGCTTCCACACCGTGTTGGCGCGCTGCGTGGCGGTCAGGCTGCCGGCCTCGACCCAGCTTTGGAAGTTGCGCCAGTCCGAGATTATCGGGCGGTAGAACGCCTTTTCGTAGCGCGCCATGGTGTGCGCGGCGCCGAAGAAATGCCCGCCCGGCGCAACCTCTTTCAGCGCGTCGAACGCCAGCGCGTCGTCGCTCATGTCCAAGGGCTCCAGCCACGCGCGCATCTGGTGGATCATCTCGGCGTCGACGATCGTCTTTTCGAACGAGGCGACCAGCCCGCCCTCGAGCCAGCCCGTGCCGTGATGCATGAAGCTGGTGTGCGACAGCATGCAGGCCCAGATCGACATGGCCGATTCATAGGTCGATTGCGCGTCGACGCAGTTGGCCGCGTTCACGTTGCTGGAGCGGTAGGGCAGGCCCCAGCGCCGCGCGATCTGGCCGCCGATGATAGTAGCGCGCACGTATTCCGGCGTGCCGAAGGCCGGCGCGCCCGACTTCATGTCCACGTTGGACGTGAAGCCGCCGAACACCATGGCGATGCCGGGCCGCAGCAGCTGGATCAACGCCATCACCGCCAGCGCCTCGGCGGTCTGCTGGGCCAGCGCGCCGGCGATCGTCACCGGGCTCATCGCGCCGGCCAGCGTGAACGGCGTGACGATGCAGGGCTGGCCGTGCTCGGTCATGGCCATCAGCCCGGCGATCAGCTCCTTGTCCACGCGGCGCGGCGAGTTGACGTTGATGACCGTCAGCAGCGACGGCTCCGCGGCCAGTTGCTCCTTCGACACGCCGCGCGCCATGCAGGCGATCTCGATCGCGTCGGTGATGCGCTCGCGGCCGATGGCGCGCGCCATGAAGCCGCGGTCGGAATAGACGGTGTGCGCGCGGTAGAGATCGAGATGGCGCGATTCCGGCGGCAGGTCCAGCGCCTCGACCGGCGTGCCGCCGGAATGGTGCACGCAGGTGAGCGACTGGTGCAGCTTGATCAGGTTGCACTGGTCCTCGAACGTCCCGGGCCGCCGGCCGCGGTCGAGGTCGGACACGTTGGGCGGGCTGCCGACCGGCCCCACGTTGATGCTGTTGTCGCCGAGGACGATCGAGCGGTCGGCATTGCGTGCGTGGATGCAGAACTGGCGCGGCGCGCGGCGCACGACCTCGCGCAGCATCTCGCGGTCGAAGCGCACGAGGCGCGAGGAACGGTCGACCTTGCATCCCGCCTTCTCGAACACCTCGAGCGCGGGGTCGCTGAGGAACTCGACTCCCAGCTCTTCCAGCACGCGCAGCGCCGTGTCGTCGAGGCGCGCGAGGCCCTCTTCGTCCAACAGCGCCAGCGGCGGCAGCGGATTGCGGATCGGCGCCCAGGGCGGCTGCACGACTCCGTGGCTGGCCTCGGCCCGCCGTCGGGCGCGGCGCTCGCCCGCCCCGCGTTCCGGCGTCGTCGCGGTCACGCGGCTATACCTCTTCCCAGGGACAACTGTCGAGGCGCGCGGCGCCCCTGGCGGTGATCACGGCCTGGGGTTCCAGCTTCACGCATGCGCGCCCGCCGACTTCGCCGATCAGGCTTTCCACGCAAACGACCATGTTCTCTTCCAGGCGGCCCTGGGTGGCGCGCGCGAAATCGGGGTGCAGCGGCAGCGACGGCCATTCGTCGGCCATCCCCACGCCGTGAAACACGCAGGAATACTTCCGCGCCTGATAGCGCTCGGGAATGCGCCAGGTCTTCTCGTTGTATTCGCGGAAGTCGAGGCCCGGCTTGAGGGCCGCCAGGTTGTGCTCGATCTGCTCGCGCGCGGCGGCGTAAAGCTCGCGCTGCGTGTTGGTCATGCGCACATGCCCGATGGTCCAGGCGCGCGACAGGTCGGCGCAATAGCCGTAAGGGCCGATCAGGTCGGTGTCGAAGGCCAGCATGTCGCCTTCCTGGCAGACATAGTCCGAGCATTCCTGGAACCAGGGATTGGTGCGCGGGCCCGCCGCCAGCAGCCGGGTTTCCAGCCACTCGCCGCCGGAGCGAATGTTTTCGTAGTGCAGCTCGGCCCAGATTTCCTGCTCGGTCTTGCCAGGAACCGAATTCTCGTACATGCGCGCCATCCCCGCCTCGCACACGCGGACGGTCCAGCGCATGAGCTGAAGCTCTTCGGGGCACTTGATCTTGCGCGCGTGCTCGGTGATCTCCTGGCCCTCGACGATGACGAGGCCCCGGCGGCGCAGGGCGTCCACGCCGGCCGGCTCCATCTTGTCCACCGCCAGCCGCTTGTTGCCGCTTCCGTGCTGGCGCATCTCGTCGGCGATCTCGTCGGCCCACTTGTCAAGCCGCTCCTGCATCCGCGTGCCGGCCGAGAAATAGAACCAGCTGGCCGCCGTGCGCACCTGGTCGATGATCTCGATGTCCTTGGCCACGTGCTCCGAGCCGCGGTACTCGAAGTCGATCGCCGGCCCCTCGGCGAACACCAGGGCGTAGTGCGACGCGTTGTGCGCCATCCACAACTGCATGTTGGAGACGTCGAGCGCGTAGCGGATGTTGACCGGGTCGTAGAGCAGGATGGCCGCGCAATCGTGCTTTTTCAGTTCCTGGCGCAGGCGCCCCTGGCGATAGGCGCGCGCTTTTTTCAGCGTCTCCAGTGGTATCGGGCTTTTCAGCCCCTTGCCCGTAGCGTTCAGGTATTCCTTCTTGCGCGGGTCCTTGAAAATCTCGGCCATTTCTTTCCTCAATTGTTGGAGCGGACGGTGCGCCCGTCGACACGTGTTTTCCGCAAAAGCTTTTCGTCGAGCTCGAAGCCCAGGCCCGGCGTCAGGCCCAACACCAGATCGCCGTTTCGGTCCACGTCGCCCGGCTTCTCGATCGGATAGTCGCGGCGGTCCAGCGTCCATTCTGGTGGATCCCAGGGAAATTCCAGGTAGCTGCCGTCGCTGGCCCCGGCTTTCAGGTGCGCGTTGGCCAAAAGACCGATGCCGTTGCCCCAGGTATGCGGCGTGAAGTCCACGCCGTTCGCGGCCGCCATGTGAGCGACCTTGAGGAGGCCGGTGATGCCGCCGACCGAAACCGCGTCGGGCTGCACCACGTCCAGGCAACCTTCCTGGATCACGTCGCGCAGCTCGCTCATCTCGCGGTTGAGCTCGCCGCCGGCGATGCGCACGTCCAGCGCCTGACGCAAGATGCGCATGCCGGCGCGGTCGGCGCGGTGCAGCGGCTCTTCCATCCAATAGACCTGGAGGCGCTCCAATTCCCGCCCGCAGGCCAGCGCGTCCTTGAAGGTCCAGGGCGAGCCGGTGTCCCAGGGAAAGCGCCAGCCCTGGTTGCAATCGACCATCAACGCCAGTTTATCGCCGACCGATTGGCGCACTGCTTCCAGGGCTTTCACGCCCTCGCGCCAGTTTCCCTCGCGGAAGCGGATCTTCATCGCCTTGAAGCCGCGGGCGGCGACGCGCCGGGCATGCGCCGCGAGCGCTCTGCCCGGCCGCAGCGTGCCGGTCGAGGCGTAGCAGGCGACTCGGTCCGATAGCCCGCCCAACAGCTTCCAGCAGGGCTGGCCCGCGATCTTGCCGGCCAGGTCCCACAACGCCAGATCCAGCGGCCAGCAGCGGCCGTAATGCAGCGAGAGGTGGTTGACGACGCGCCAATGCCGCTCCAGCCGCAGCGGATCTTGGCCGACGAACAGATGCTCGTGCCCGGCGAAGCCCAGCATGTAGTCGCCCGAGCCGATTCCCTCGATCCCCTCGTCGGTCCGCACGCGCACGATGGTCGCGTCGAACTTGCGCCGGGGCTGCGACGACCAGCTCGGGTTGAAGGGTGGGTCGAGCGGCAGCTGGTGCTGCGTGATCTCGATGGCGGCGATTTTCATCTGGCAGTCTTCATGGGGCGGATCAGGCGGCCTCCAGCACGGCGCGGGCGAGCATGAGCAGGTCGCCGTCGTTCGACAGCCGCGCGTTCGATTTGCGCATGGATGAGTTCCCGGGCAGGGCCATTTCGCGCGCCAGGATAGCGGGCGTGACCCCCGGCAATTCGTCCGCAAGCGACACTTTCAGGCCCACTTTGCGCACCAGAGCATCCACAAGGCCCGGCAGCGCCGCGGCGTCGGCGGGCCCGCCCATCGCCTCGGCCGCCGCCGCATAGGCCGGCGCGCCCACGGTCACGTTCCAAGGCAGCGAGGCGCGCAGGCCCAGGCCCGCGGCGCGGCCGTGATGCACCCGGCCCAGACTGCCGAGCGCATGCGCGATGTTGTGGGCGATAGCCGTGCCGGCGTTGTTGATGCCGATGCCGGCAAGCGCCGCGGCCAGCAGCATGCCCTCGCGCGCGGCCAGATTGGCCGGCTCGCGCACGGCCGCGGGCAGATGTGCGGCCACCAGCCGGATCGCCTCGTGGCAGAACAGGTCGTTCGCGGGAAAGCGGTTGCGATTGGTGCAGGCCTCGATCGCATGCGTGAGCGCGTCGATGCCCGTGGCGGCGGTCAGGCCGGGCGGCAGGCCGGCGCTGAGCCTGGGATCGAGCACCGCTTTCGCCGCCTTGAGCTCAGGACCCCAGGCCCAGGCCTTCTTGCGCGCCGAATCGGCGAACACGGCCGTCGTGGTGGTTTCCGAGCCCGTTCCGGCGGTGGTCGGCACGCAGATCGCGGGCAACGGATCGGATGGCAGCGGATTGGCGCAGAATTGGTAATGTTCCGCCCTACGCCCGGCCGGCGCGATCGCCGCCGCCATCTTGGCGATGTCGAGCGCCGAGCCGCCGCCGACGCCGATCACCGCCTCGGCCCCGTGGCTTCGCGCCGCATCGGCAGCGGCATCGATTTGCGCCGCCGTCGCCTCGCCGCCGAGTCGGTCGAACACCGCCGCCGCGATCTTCTCCGCCGCCAGCGCCGCCGCGATTTCCGCGCGCGCGGCCTTGAGCGCCGGGTCGATCACCAGCAGCGCCCGCCCCGGGCTTCCCGGCAATCCGCGCACGTCCCTGCCCAGATCGGCGGCACGGCCGGGGCCGATGGCGATTTCGGGCACGGGCAGCAGGGTTTTCATGTCGCTTGCTTCGGGCGCATGGATTGATGACGGCGGCGGCGTTGACTTTACGTGCCCGGCGGTTCATGCCGGTGCGGCTTCTGGAACGGGGTACGATATGGCCGGCACGGCGGATCGGCAAGGCGCGGGCGCGGCGGGAAGCGAGCGGCGCGGCGGCAGGGCCGGGCGCGCGCAACGCGGCGGCGAGCGCGGCGCGCCCCAGGCGCCCGTACCCCCCCCCCGCCCGCCGTTTCAGGCGATGGAGGTAATCGGGGCCCCAGAAAAACAGGGCGAGCACCAGGGCGGCGAGGCCC
>JBQTIS010000373.1:0-5511 GCA_052387895.1 Rhodospirillales bacterium
GGAGCGCCCGCCGCGTTGCCCCACCCCTGGGGCAGGGGAACGCGATAGACCGACCGGGCCGTCGGATTGCGCACCGCCGGCACGGCGCGCAGATAGGCGACGATGGCCGCGACGTCGCGATCCGACATCTTGGAATAGGATTCTATCGGCATCGGCGGGCCGATGATCGAGCCGTCCGGGCGCATGCCCTCGCGGATGGCGAGCGCGATGCGGTGGTCGCTCCACGCGCCGATGCCGGTCTCGGGGTCCGGCGTGATGTTGGGCGCGACCGCGGTGAACGGCGGCGCCTCGATCGCGAATCCGCCGGCCAGATGCATGCCGCGCCGCTCGGTCCCGTCCGGATTTTTTGGCGTGTGGCGGTTGCCGCAGGCGGCGATGGAGTTCGCCAGGTACGCGCCGCGCTCGGCCGGGGTTTCCGCGCGCGCCGGCATGGCGAGCACCGCCGACAGACCGATGATCGCTGATAGCCTCGGCCGCATCGCGCGCCTCACACCCCGAACGGCTTGACCGTGTGCGCGTGGTTCAGGGGGCCGTGGCCTTTGCCCAGGCCCGGCGCGGTTTCCAGCGCCTTGCGTACATAGGCGCGCGCGCGCGCGACCGCGGCCTTGAGCGACAGGCCCTGCGCCAGGCCGCACGCGACGGCCGAGGCCAGCGTGCAGCCCGTGCCATGGGTCGCGCTGGTGGCGATGCGCCGATCGGAATACGCGGTGACGCCCGATCGCTCGACCAGCAGATCGTGGACCACCTCGCCCTCGAGGTGCCCGCCCTTCATCAGCGCCGCCCGGCACCCGAGCGCCAGGATCGCCTTGCCCGCCTTTTCCATGTCTTCGCGCGAGGCGACCTTGAGGCCGGTCAACGCCGCGGCCTCGGGCGCGTTCGGCGTCAGGAGCGTGGCCAGCGGCGCCAGGCGCGACTTCAGCGCGGCGACGGCGTCGTCCTTCAGCAGCTTGTGGCCGCCCTTGGCGACCATGACGGGGTCCACCACCAGCGGCGCGCGCGGCGCCTTGGCCCGGATCGTGGCGGAAACCGTTTCGATCACGGCGCCATCGTGCAGCATGCCGGTCTTGAGCGCGTCGGCGCCGATATCGGCCAGGCACAGCTCCATCTGCTCGCGGATGAAAGCGGGGTCGACGGCCACGATGCCGTGGACGCCGGTGGTGTCCTGGGCGGTCAGCGCGGTGATCGCGGTCATGGCGTAGCCGCCGAGCGCCGTCACCGTCTTGTTGTCGGCCTGGATGCCGGCCCCGCCGCCGGAATCCGACCCGGCGACGATCAGCACGCGTCCGCGCACGCCCTCACCCTCCCACTGCTTTGCAGTGGGTCCCTCCCTCTCCCGCTTGCGCGGGCGAGGGGCTTCTGACCCTCGCCCAGCGGAGCTGGGAGAGGGTGGCGAGCCAAAGCGACAGCGAAGGCGAGCCGGGTGAGGGCATCAGGCCGCGTTGCGGCGGGCGGCGGATTCGATCGCGGCGACGATGCTGTCGACCACGCCCGCGACTTTTTTCTCGTCCGCGCCCTCGGCCATCACGCGGATCACCGGCTCGGTGCCGGACTTGCGGATCAAGACGCGCCCCGCCCCGCCCAGGCGCTTCTCGCCGTCCCTGATGGCGCGCTTGACGCCGGCGTCGCCCAGGGGGTCGGCGCGGCCGAAGCGCACGCTCTTCAAGACCTGCGGCAGGGGCGTGAACACGCGGCCCACCTCGCTCGCGGGCTTGCCGCGCTCGACGATCACCGCCAGCACCTGCAGCGCGGCGATCAGCCCGTCGCCGGTGGTGGCGTAGTCCGACAGGATGATGTGGCCGGACTGCTCGCCGCCGACGTTGTAGCCGCCCAGGCGCATCCGCTCGACCACGTAGCGGTCGCCCACCTGGGTGCGCGCCAGCTTGATGCCCTTGTCCTTGAGATAGAGCTCGAGCCCCAGATTGGACATGACCGTGGCCACCACGCCGCGGCCCACGAGCCGCCGCGCGCGGCGCCACGAGTTCGCCACCAGCGCCATCAGCTGGTCGCCGTCGAGCAGCCTGCCGCGTTCGTCGGCGATCATCACGCGGTCGGCGTCGCCGTCGAGCGCCAGGCCGAGATCGGCGCCGTGCGCGACCACCGCCTCGCACATCGCCTGGGGATGCACCGCGCCGCAATTGCGGTTGATGTTGGTGCCGTCGGGCTGCACGCCGATCGGCACCACCGTGGCGCCCAGCTCCCACAGCACCGTGGGCGCCACCTTGTAGGCGGCGCCGTGCGCGCAATCGGCCACGATCTTGAGCCCGTCGAGCCGCAGACCGCGCGGGAAGGTGGCCTTGACGAATTCGATGTAGCGCCCCTGCGCGTCGTCCAGCCGGCGCGCGCGGCCCAGGCGCTCGGGCGGCGACAGGCCGGCGCCGTTGCCGACCGCGGCTTCGATCTCGGCCTCGACCGCGTCGCTCAGCTTGTAGCCGTCCGGTCCGAACAGCTTGATGCCGTTGTCCTGGTACGGGTTGTGCGAGGCCGACAGCATGACGCCGAGATCGGCGCGCAACGAGCGCGTCAGCATGGCGACCGCTGGGGTAGGCATTGGACCTAGAAGCGTTACGTCCATGCCCATGGAGATGAAGCCCGCGGTCAGCGCGGGTTCGAGCATGTAGCCCGACAGCCGCGTGTCCTTGCCGATGACGACGAGGTGGCGGTGCTCGCCGCGGCGGAAGCGCTGGGCCGTGGCCATCGCCACCTTGAGGGCCGTTTCGGCGGTCATCGGCTCGGCGTTCGCGGTGCCGCGGATGCCATCCGTGCCGAACAGCTTGCGGGCCATCGATCCTCCGCCGGGGCGGGAACGGATTTACCGGCTGTATATCGGAAAGCCCCGACCCCGTAAAGAAACCGGCGCAAGACGAACGGGGCGCGCGATGGCGCCCCGTCCCTGTCCGGCGCCGGTCCCAGGGGACCGGCGAGGTGATTCCTTCACGACCCGGGCTGCGGCTCGGGCGCCATGCCGCCGGGCTTGCCGCCGGCGGTGGGCACCGAGGCGCGCCGCCCCGTGCCTTGCGGCTGGGCCTTGGGCGCCTCGTCGTCGCCGCCGCCGCGATGGATCGTCAGGCCGGCCAGGACCATCTTGGCTTCCTCGAACGACAGGGTTTCGTGTTCGAGCAGGCCTTTGGCCAGCTTGTGCAGGTCGTCCATGCGCTCGGTCAATATCTTGCGCGCGGTCTTTTCGCCCCGCTCGACGATCTTGCGGATTTCCTCGTCGATCTGCTTGGCGGTCGCGTCGGACACGTTCTTGCGTTGCGTGATCGAGTGGCCGAGGAACACTTCCTGCTCGTTCTCGCTGTAGCGCAAGGGTCCCAGCGCCTCGCTCATGCCCCATTCCGTGACCATGGCGCGCGCCAGGTTGGTGGCCTGGCGGATGTCGTCGGCGGCGCCGCTGTTCAACTGGTCGTCGCCGTAGACCAGCTGCTCGGCCACGCGCCCGCCGAAGCACATCGCCACCTTGGCTTCGCACCAGTTCTTGGAATAGCTGAGCCGGTCGCGCTCGGGCAGCGACATGGTGATGCCCAGCGCCCGGCCGCGCGGGATGATCGTCACTTTGTGCAGCGGGTCGCCGTCGGGCAGGTTCATTACCACGATGGCGTGGCCGGATTCGTGATAGGCGGTGGTTTCCTTTTCTTTCTCGGTCATGACCATCGAGCGGCGCTCGGCGCCCATCAGCACCTTGTCCTTGGCGTTCTCGAAATCGAGCATGCCGACGGTGCGCCGGCCCCGGCGCGCGGCCAACAGCGCGGCCTCGGTCACCAGGTTCGCCAAGTCGGCGCCCGAGAAGCCGGGCGTGCCGCGCGCGATGGTGCGCGCGTCCACGTCGGGCGCCAGCGGCACCTTGCGCATGTGGACCTTCAGGATCTTCTCGCGGCCCAGAATGTCGGGGTTCGGCACCACCACCTGGCGGTCGAAGCGGCCGGGGCGCAGCAGCGCCGGGTCCAGCACGTCGGGCCGGTTGGTGGCGGCGATCAGGATCACGCCCTCGTTCGCCTCGAACCCGTCCATCTCGACCAGCAGCTGGTTCAGCGTCTGCTCGCGTTCGTCGTTGCCGCCGCCAAGGCCCGCGCCGCGGTGGCGGCCGACGGCGTCGATCTCGTCGATGAAGATGATGCAGGGGGCGTTCTTCTTGCCCTGCTCGAACATGTCGCGCACGCGGCTGGCGCCCACGCCGACGAACATCTCGACGAAGTCCGAGCCCGAGATGGTGAAGAACGGCACGTTGGCCTCGCCCGCGATCGCGCGCGCCAGCAGCGTCTTGCCGGTGCCGGGCGGGCCGACCAACAGGCAGCCCTTGGGAATCTTGCCGCCGAGGCGCTGGAATTTCTGCGGGTCCTTCAGGAAGTCGACGATCTCTTCCAGCTCTTGCTTGGCCTCGTCGATGCCGGCGACGTCGTCGAAGGTCACGCGGCCGACCTTTTCGGTCAGAAGCCGCGCCCGCGACTTGCCGAAGCCCATCGCATTGCCGCCGCCGGACTGCATCTGGCGAATGAAGAAAATCCACACGCCGATCAGCAGCAGCATCGGGAACCAGGACACCAGGATCGAGAACAGCGAGGGCACGTTGTCCTCGGCCGGGGCGGAGCGGATCTGCACGTTGGCCTTGATCAGCCGGTCGACCAGGTTGGGGTCCTGCGGCGCATGGGTGGTGAACGGGCGGCTGGAGTTGTCGTGGCCGTGGATGTTCTGGCCCTGGATGACCACGTCCTTGATCTGGCCGTTCTGCACCATGGTCAGGAAATCGGAGTAGGGCAGCGTGGCTTGCGGCCCGCGCGTGCTCGAGGTCTGGAACAGGTTGAACAGCGCCACCAACAGCAGCGCGATGATAATCCACAGGGCGAGGTTCTTGCCGAAGATGTTCACTGGATGCGTCTTCCTGGCCTGGTGGCCGCGTTCGTTAACGCCGCCGGGGCCGATCCAGGCCCCGCCCCCCAAGGCGGACGGAGAGGGATTTCCGCGTCTTCTAGATAGTGCGCGGGCCCGCCAAAGCAATGGCGAAGCCGGGCGGCGCCAAGGGGGCGGGTGGCGCGAAGACCGCAGAAAACTTGGGAATCCTACCAGTTTCGCCGCCCCCGCGTCCATCGAGTTCCACGCATGCCGGCCCCCGGGCCGGCCCCCCGGCCAACCCCGGGGATGGCACCGCGACCAGCCGCTTTCCCGCCCAGACCGCAGGCATGGTTAACGCGGCCAGGCGCGGAATTCCGGGAGCCGCCGGGCAGGCCCCGCCCAGTGCGCCGACAAAGAGGCCCTTTCCGCTTCGCGCGCGCACCAGGAACCGGCCGTCCCAAGCGATCCACCGTCCGGCCGGCAGGGGCAGGCTCGGCGCCGCGGCGGCGGGCTCGCGGCAGATCAACAGGCCCGGGCCGTGCGGCGCAACGCGGCAGCCGTGCAGCGTGCGGCCGCGAAAGCCCGGCAGGACCGCCGCGCGCGCCAGGGCTTCGAGATTTTCCAGCCGCGGCGGATAGGCTTGGCCCGCGACCGTCATCAGCGTGCGCGCCAACACGCGCAGCG
>JBQTIS010000374.1:0-3459 GCA_052387895.1 Rhodospirillales bacterium
GGGGGACAAGAAAGCGGAGTCCCCCCCCCACCGCACGATGGCGCAAGCCATCGGGCGAGGCGGGAGGGGGCGAGGGGGAGGGGGACGAAAAAGCGCTCCTGTTGAATCCGGCATGGCGCGCGTGTAAGCAGGAACCCGGACACGGGGTTGGGGGACGTCATGGCCGCCGCGCCGAATCGCGCCTACGCCGATTCGCAGATCGGGAAAATCGCCGACAAGATCGCCAAGCTGGACGCGAAGGAC
Source organism: Rhodospirillales bacterium (assembly GCA_052387895.1). GTDB lineage: Bacteria > Pseudomonadota > Alphaproteobacteria > JAEULC01 > JAEULC01 > JAEULC01. The sequence goes on from JBQTIS010000374.1 coordinate 244, forward strand.
AAGGCCAGCCCGGCCCGCAAGGCGCGGCTGATCGCCGCGTCAAAGAAGTGGCAGCGGCTCTCGGCCCGCGCCCAGTCCGCCCGCGCCCCGTCCGCCCGCGAAGGGTGACGGCCGGCCCATGAACGGCGACAGCCCATGAACGGCCAGGGCAGGCGCGCGCAGCTCTACACGCTCGCCGCCTGCCTGTTGCTGGGCATCGTGACCGTGGCGTCGGCCGCGGCGATCCTCAAGTTCGCCGACGCCGAGCGGGCGCGCGAGGTGGCGGCCTGGCGCGCGCGGCTGGGCATCGTCGCCGACAGCAGGCTGGCCCAGGCCCAGGGCTGGCTCGAAGCCCAGCTCGGCGAGATGCGGGCGCTGGCCGAGAACCAGTCGGTGCAGCTCTACCTGACCGAGCTGGACCTGGCGCAGGGAGTCCGCTCGGGCGTCACCGACGAGCCGGCGCAGATCGGCTACCTGCGCAATCTTCTGATCGTGACTGCCGAGCGCGCGGGCTTCGGCGGGGCGGGCGGCGCGCCGGTCGGCGCCAACGTGCGGCGCACCGGCAGCGGCGGCATCGCGCTGATCGACGCGCGCGACGTGGTCGTGGCCTCGACCCCCGACATGCCGCCGATCGACGAGGCGATGCGCCGGCGCCTGGACGCGGCGCCCAGGAACCGGCCCGCGGCGATCGACGCGTTCAAGGGCGCGCACGGGCGGCCCACGCTGGGATTTGTCGCGCCGATCTTCGCGGTGCAGTCCGACCCCGGCGCCAGCCAGCGCATCGGCTACGTGCTGGGCGTGCGCGAGCTGGGCGAGCCGTTCTTCCGGCTGCTGAAGCAGCCCGGCGCGGCCGAGCCCTCGGCCGAGGCCGCGGTGCTGCGCCGGGCCGGCAACGCGGTCGAGTACGTAACCCCGCACGGCGACATCCCCGCGCTCGACCGCAGCGCGCCGGCCGACGCGGCGGATCTGGCCGAGGCGCTGGGGGCGGCGGCGCCGGGCGGATTCTTCCAGGCGCGCGACTGGCGCCAGCGCGAGGTGCTGGCGGTCTCGCGCGCCTTCGCAGTCCTGCCCTGGGTGCTGGTCTATAAGGTGGACGCCGGCGAGGCGCTGGGCGAGGCCGACGCGCGCAGGCGCGACCTGATCGTGGGCCTGGGCCTTGTCGTGGCGGCGGTGGCCGCGGGGTTCGTGGCGGTGTGGTGGTACGCGAGCTCGCGGCGCGCCAGCGCCGCGGCCCGGCGCTACCGCGACCTGGCGCGGCTGTTCGAGCGCCAGGAGACGCTTTTGCGCGGCGTCACCGACAGCCAGCCCGATTTGATCTACCTGGTGGACCGCGACGGGCGGCTGCGCTTCGCCAACGCCGCGGTGGCGGCGCATGGCGGCGTGCCGGCGGGCGACCTGGTGGGCAAGACCCTGCCCTCGGCGCTGGGGCCCGCCCACGCCGCGATGATCGCCAAGGCCAACCGCAAGGCCGAGGCCCAGGGCCGGCGCAAGACGCGGCTGATGCGCCTGCCCGCGCCCGGCGGGCCCGACCGCGTGGCGCAGACCAGCCACATTCCGCTGGGCGAGGGCGGCGTGGTGGTGGTCGAGCGCGACGTGACCGAGCTGGTGGGCGAGCGCGAGCGGCGCGCCCGCGCCATGGGCCAGGTGGTGGACATGCTGGTCGGGCTGGTGGACCGGCGCGATCCCTATTGCGCCGACCAGGCGGCGCGGGTGGGGCAGGTGGCCGGCGCCGTCGCCGAGGCGATGGGCCTGGAGGCCGCCGAGCGCGCCACGCTCGACACCGCCGCGCGGCTGATGAACCTGGGCAAGGTCACGGTGCCGCAGGAGCTGCTGACCAGGACCGGCAAGCTCGACGACGCCGAGATGCTCAATGTGCGCGAGTCGATCCTCAATTCCGCCGAGTACCTCCGGGGCATCGAGTTCGACGGGCCGGTGCAGGAGACGCTGCGCCAGTTGCAGGAGCATGTCGACGGCTCGGGCTATCCCCGGGGCTTGCAGGGCGAGGCGATCCTTCTGCCCGCGCGCATCCTCGCCGTCGCCAACGCCTTCGTGTCGATGGTGAGCCCAAGGGCCTGGCGCGACGCCATCGGCATCGACCGGGCGATCGAGCTGTTGCGCCAGGACCGCGACCGCGCCTTCGACCGCCGGGCGGTCGCGGCCCTCGAGCACGCGCTCGAGAACCGCGGCGGGCGCCAGGCCTGGGCCGGCTTCGCCGCCCGCCCCGCCACCGGCGCGGCTTGAAGCGCGCGGCCGCATGGCGGCCCCTCTCCCATCGCAGATGGGAGAGGGTGCCCCGAGCGCAAGCGAGGGGCGGGTGAGGGCGCATGGCGCGGACAAGGCCGATACCGCTAACGCGCGCCCGCGGCATGCGGCGCGAGTCCACGGACGCGGAGAAGAGACTGTGGTCCGCCTTGCGCGGCCGCCGCCTATCGCAATACAAGTTCCGCCGCCAGCATCCCGTCGGGCGCTTCATCGTCGATTTCGCGTGCATTGAGGCGAAGCTGATCGTGGAGCTCGACGGCGGTCAGCACGCATCGCAGGCGCGACGAGACGAGAAACGTACGCGCGAGCTTGAGGCGTCGGGCTATCGCGTGCTGCGGTTCTGGAACAACGACGCGCTGGCGAACGCCGAGGGCGTGTTGACCGTGATCCTACGGCGGTTGCAGGGCGGCGCGGAGTAGGCCGGTTGCCCTCACCCTCCCGTCGCTTCGCGCCGGGCCCCTCCCTCTCCCTCGAGGGGCGAGGGATTCAGTGACGCGGCTCCGCCGCTTGAGTCATCCCCCTCCCATGCCCTCCCCCTTGTCGCGCTCCGCGAGCGCGCGGCGCTCGACGGGGGAGGGTGTTCCGTTGATCTCCCCGGTTTCTCCGATCCCCTCGCTGTGCCATGATCGCGGGCGACGGCGGCAGGAACCCGCCGGCGGCAGGCGGTCGCGCCAGAAGAAGCGCGCCGCGCCGCGATCAGGAACACGACACGGGAGAGCGGAATGTTCAAAGGCATGACACCATGGCGCGGCCTGATCGGCCTCGCCGGCGCGGCGGCGTTGGCGTTCGGCGCCGGCGCAAGCCTGCCCAAAGCGGCCTCGGCCGGCGGCACGCTGATCTGGGCGATGCCGGCCGAAATGGGGCTCTATGACCCGCACATCGCGTGCGGCTGGCTGACCAAGAACGTCACCCACATGATCTTCGACGGCCTGGTCGAGCTCGACCTGACCGACCCGAAGGCGACTTACTCGAAGC
>JBQTIS010000375.1:0-17568 GCA_052387895.1 Rhodospirillales bacterium
GCACGCAGATCGCCTCGTCCACCTCGCCCTTGGCCCCGCTGATGCCCAGGGCGCCGAGGGTGTTGCCCTTGGCGTCGCGGATCACCACCCCGCCGATGGCGTACATCACCCGCCCGCCGCCGGCGCCGTTGACCGCCGCGAAGAATTGCTGGTGCCCCTCCGTATGGTCGCGCCACGAGCGCAGCGGCATGCCGACGGCGAAGCAGGTCCACGCCTTGTTGGCCGCGATCTGGGCGCGCAGGAATCCGGCGCCGTCCTCGCGCGCCATGGCGACGACGTGCCCGCCCGAATCAAGCACCGCATAGGCCAGCGGCACTTCCTTCAGCCGCATTCGCTCGCGGCGCGCGGCGGCGATGATTTTTTCGGCCTGGTCGAGCGTGAGGGCGGGCATGGCGTCTCCTTATCCGTTGCGTTGCTTGGCGCTTGGCGGCGTCGGCGCCCGATCCTGCCCGAGCATACCGTCCCAGGCGAGGCGTGGCGCGGGCGAATCGGCCGGCGGCGCTTGACCCGGGGGGGCCAAATCGGCACCTTGCGCCGCGATCGCGCAACGGCGCCTCGCATCGCTGGATAGGCGCAATGCTCGCCACGTGTACCGTCGCTGAACTGGTTCAGGCGCTCGAGGCCATCGGCACGCCAGCCTTCGTGCTCGACCTCGGCACGGGCGCGCCGCGCTTCCTCGCCGTCAATTCGCGCTACGCGCATCTGCTGGCGATCGACACCGAGGGGCTGGCGGGCAAGCGGCCGGGCGAGCTTCTGCCCGACGACACCGCCGGGCCGCTCGAGGAAGGCGTCAAGCGCGCGCTCGAGGCCGGCGACCAGACCGAGATCGACGAACAGATCACGCTGCCCAGCGGCACGCGCCAGTGGCGAAGCGCGCTTAGCCCCATGCGCGACGCGGCCGGCCAGGTGGTGCGCGTGCTCGGCACCGTCACGGGCGCGGTGCACCGGCCGGTCGCCGAGATCGGCCTGGTGGCCTCGGAAGCCAAATTCCGCGGCATGTTCGAAACGGCGCCGATCGGCGTGGTGCTGTGCGCCGGCGACGGCGGGTTCCTCGATGCCAACGACGCCTATCTCGACATCGTCGGCCGGCGGCGGCGGGAGATCGAGGGCAAGACCATCTGGTCGTTCGTGCCGCCGGAACTGTCGAGCGTCGAGGGCGAACAGATCGCCCAGCTTCACGCCTCCGGCCGGGCCGGGCCGGTCGAGGTCGAATATTTGCGCGGCGACGAAACCCGCGTGGCGGTGCGCATCAACGCCATCGGCATCGGCGCCGCCGACGGCGAACGCATGATCTGGGCCTTCGTCGAGGACATCACCCAGCGCAAGCGCGCCGATTTCCAGCTCCGCGCCAGCGAGCGGCGCATGGCGACGATCCTGGACACCATGGTGGACGCGCTGGTCGCGATCGACCAGAACGGCCGCATCGAGGCGTTCAACAAGGCTGCCGAAGCCATCTTCGGCTACGCCGCGGCCGAGGTGATCGGCCGCAACGTCGGCATGCTGATGCCCGAGCCGATGCGCGACCAGCACGCCGAGCACGTGCAGCGCTACCTGAAGACCGGCGAGGCGCATATCCTGGGCCAGCGGCGCGAGGTTGTGGGGCGGCGCAAGGACGGCGGCGTGTTTGCGCTCGAGCTCGGCGTCAGCGAGATCACGACCGAGGTGCTGGGGGGCTTGGAGCGGCGCCGGGCGCCCAGGCGCAGCTTCGTCGGCCTGGCTCGCGACATCTCAGAGCGCAAGCGCGCCGAGGCCGAGCTGCTCTCGGCCAAGAGCGCGGCCGAGGCCGCCAACCGCGCCAAGAGCGAGTTCCTGGCCAACATGAGCCACGAGCTGCGCACGCCCTTGAACGCCATCATCGGCTTTTCCGAGGTGATCAAGGACCAGCTGTTCGGGCCGGTCGGCAACGGCCGCTATGTCACCTACGCGCAGGACATTCGTGCCGGCGGCGCGCATCTCCTGCGCGTGATCGACGACGTCCTCGACATGTCGCGGATCGAAACCGGACGCTTCGAGCTGGAGGAGGCGCCGCTGGAGCCGGCCGAGCTGGTGTCCTCGGCCCTGGCGATGGTCCAGCGCGCGGCCGAAAAGGGGCGGGTCAAGATCGACAACCGCGTCAACGGCCGGCTGCCGCGGCTCAACGCCGACAAGCGCGTGGCCAAGCAGGTGCTGATCAACCTGCTGACCAACGCAGTGAAGTTCAGCCCCGAGGGCGGGCTGGTGACGGTCGAGGCCGCGGCCGACCCGGCGGCCGAATTCGTGTTCACGGTCACCGACACCGGGCCCGGCATCCCGGCCGAGCGTCTCAAGACCGTGTTCGACCCGTTCCAGAGCGCCGACGCCACCCGCGCGCGCGAGCAGGGCGGCAGCGGCCTCGGGCTCGCCATCGCCAAGCGGCTGATGGAGCTGCACGGCGGCTCGCTGACGCTGAAAAGCAAGCTCGGCCACGGCACGTCGGCGGCGATGCGCTTTCCCGGACGCAGGGTGATGGCGGGGCGCTAGGCCGCCCTTGTCTTGCTGTCGCGGTCGAGCGCGTCGGCGGCGATCCAGCCCGACATCATCACCATCGGCATGCCGGGGCCCGGATGCGCGGCCCCGCCCGCGAGATAAAGCCCCTTCACGTCGGGGCTGCGGTTCGAGGGCTTGAACGCGCCGTTCAACGCCCCGTGGCTGGCGATGCCGTAGATCGCGCCGTTCAGCACGCGGTAGCGGTCGTGGATGTCCTGCGGCGTCAGCACGCGCTCCACGACGATGCGGTCCTCGATGTCGGTCATCCCGGCTGTGCGCTTGAGCTTGTCGATGATCGTCCGGCGATAGCCCGGCAGCATCGCCTTCCAGTCGTGATGCGGCCTGAGATAGGGCGTGTGCACCAGCACGTAGAGCGCCTCGCCGCCCGGCGGGGCGACCGCCTTCTCCGTGCGCGCGGGGGCGCAGACGTAGCAGGTGGGATCGGGCGCCGGCTCGCCTTTGCGGTAGATCGACTCGAACTCCTCGTGCGGATCGCGCGAGAACACGAAGTTGTGGTGCAGCACGTGGCCGTAGGCACGGTTCAATCCGAGATACAATACCACGCCCGAGCAGGCCGGCTCGTAGCCGCGCCGCTTGCGGAAGCGCCGGGCGGGCTCGCCGCCCACCAGCTCGTCCAGCGTGCGCACCGCGTCCATGTTCGAGATCACCGCGTCGCACGCCACGATCTCGCCGGAAGCGGTCTCGACGCCCGTCACGCGGCCGCCTTCGACCGCGATGCGCTCGATGCCTGTGCCGGGTTGGAACTCGACTCCCAGTTCGCGCGCCAGCTTTTCCAGCGCCACCGGCACGGCGCGCGTGCCGCCGATGGGGTACCACACGCCCTCGCGCACCTGCATCGAGGCGATCGAGCACAGCACCGCGGGCGAGGCGTCGGGCGCCGAACCCACGTACTGCGTGAAATGATCCAGCATCTGCGCCGCGTTTTTCTCCGCCACGTAGCCGCGGATCGTGCCGGAAACGGTGCGCCCGAGCCTGAGGGCCCTGAGGTCCGACAGCATCGAGGGCCGCAGCATGTTCTTGAAGCCGATCGCGTCGGCGATGCCGCCGACCGGCCGCCAAAAAAAGAAACGCTCCGAGATTTCGTGCAGGCGCGCGGCGTAGTCGATGAATGCGCGATAGCCCCGGCCGCCGCCGGCCTGGCGCGTCTCCAACCGCTCGGCCATGTCGCGCGTGCTTTCCACCAGGTCCAGCGTGTCGCCGCCGTCGAAGAACGAGCGCCATTGCGGGTCGAGCCGGCGGAGGTCGAGATGGACTTTCAGCTCGCGCCCGGCCTCGGCGAAGATGCGCTCCAGCACCATCGGCAGGGTCAGGATCGTGGGGCCCATGTCGAAGCGGAAACCGCGCTCCGCCAGCACCGCCGCCTTGCCGCCCAGCCACGAATTGCGCTCGAACAGCCGCACCTTGTGCCCGCGCGCCGCCAGCACGCACGCGGAGGCCAGTCCCGCCAATCCTCCGCCGACAACCCCGATCATTGCGCCAGCGTCCCCCGCTCAGTCCTTCTTCTTCAGCCGCGCCATCGCGCCGATCAGCTTCAGCATCGCCCTCGCCCGCGGCTTCAACCCCCGGCCGTGCGCCGCCCGGAGGTAGTGTCGGGCGAGCGCGGCGTTGTCGCCGCCGTCGAGGTGCGGGCGGAAACCGCCGTGCCGAACCGTCACCGCCTTGGCGGCGGTCATCTCCAGCAGCCCCTCCGCCCCGCGCGTGCGGCCGAATCCGCTCAGGCCCGAGCCGCCGAAAGGCAGGCGGGGATCGGCGCTCGGCACGATCAGGTCGTTGATGGTTACGACTCCGGCCCTGACGCGCAAGGCAAATTCGCGCGCCGCGGCGATCGGCCCGAAGACCGAGGCGCCCAGGGCATAAGGGCAGTCCGCGTCGGCCGCCAGCGCCCGGTCCGTGTCGTCGACCGCGACCAGCGCCAGCACCGGCGCGAACACGTCTTCCCTGATCAGCGCCATGCCGGGATCGGCGTCGGCCAGCGCCAAGGGCGCAAAGGCGCCGTCGGCGCCCGGCGGCGACCATGGCAGAAGCGGCCGCGCGCCCGCTTCGATCGCCGCCCGCGCCAGGCGCGCGGCGTTTTCCGCCGCCGGCCTGGCGACGGGTTGCGGCTTCAGGTCCGCGATCAAAGGCCACAGCTTGTCCTGAAGCTCCACCATCGCCGCGCGCGGCGCGAATACCCGGCGCGGCGCGATGCAAGCAGCCCCGGCGTTGAACGCCAAGCCCCAGGCCAAGCTCTTTGCCACCAAGTTCAAGTCGGCGCCCGGCAGCACGAACACCGCGTCGCTGCCCGAGAGTTCCATGGTCGACGGGATCAGCCGCTCGGCCAATTCCCGCAGCACGGCGCGGCCGGCGGCGACGCCGCCGGTCAGCACCGCCTTGTCGACCCCGGCGGCGATCGCGGCCCGCGCGTCGTCCGGCGTTTCGTCCAGCACCGGCAGAAGCGCCGGGTCGATGCCGGCATCGGCCGCGAGCCGCGCCAGGAGGGCCATCGCCGCCCGGCCGTTGGCGCCCGGCTTGACCACCGCAGCGTTGCCTGCGGCCAGCGCTTGCATAGCCTGCACGCCCGGCAGCAGCAGCGGGAAGTTCGACGGGCCGATCACCAGCACCACGCCCAGGGGTTCGTGGCGTATCTCCGCACGGTTCCCGAACAGCCAGATCGGCCGACCGCGCGCGCCGAGACGCCGGGGCCGCAACAAGGCGGGGGCCTCGCGCTCCAGGAACCTGATCGCGTCGGCCAGCGGCGCGATCTCGGCGGTCAGCGACAGCGACGGCTCGCGCCCGGGCAAAGCCGCCAGGGCGGAAACGAGATCGTCGGCATGCGCGGCGATGCGATGGCGAAGATTCTTGAGGCAGTCGAGCCGGCCCTGGAGCGGCATCGCGGCCCAGGCGGGCTGCGCGGCCCGCGCCCGTTCCACCGCCAGGGCGGGGGAAATCATTCCGCCGCGCGCAGCTCGGCTTCCGGTCCCGGCGCGGGCTTGCGTTGGTCCATGAACGCGACGTCGGCGCCCAGGTCTTGCAGCAGAAGCCGGGCCGAGATGCGCGCGCCCTCATAGATCACCGGCAGGCCGCTGCCGGGATGCGTGCCGCCGCCGGCGATGTACATGCCGTCGACGTCCTCGAACCGGTTGCGCGGGCGCAAATGCAGCATCTGCCCGAAGCTGTGCGACAGGTTGAAGGTGGCGCCGAGATGGACGTTGAGGCCCTGTTCCCAGTCCACCGGGGTCCATATCCGCTCGGCACGGATACGGCGTTCGACGTCAGTGAAACCGACGCGCTTCAACTGCTCCAGCGCCACGCGGCGATAGCGCGGGGCCTCGGCCGCCCAGTCCACGTTGCCATGGCGGTGCGTCACCGGCAGCAGCACGTACAACGTGCTCTTGCCTCGCGGCGCCAGGGTCGGGTCGGTCACGCCCGCGTTCTGCACGTAGAAGCAGGGATCGTCGGTCAGAAGGTGCCGGCGCTCGATGTCGATCAGGGTCTGCTCGTAGTCGCCGGAGATGTAGATGGTGTGGTGCGGCAGGTCGGACGCGCGGCCGTCGAGACCCAGATACAGCATGAAGGTCGAGCACGAAAAGCGCGACTTGGCAATCTTGCGGTCGGACCAGCGCCGGCGCAGTTGCGCGGGCACCAGCTTTTTCATCGCGTGGGCGAAATCGGCGTTCACCACCACGGCATCGGCGCGGTATTCGGCCCTGGCGGTGCGCGCGCCGGTCACGCGCCTGCCCTCGAAGACCAGGGCCTCGACCGGCTCGCCCAAATGGATGCGCGCGCCCAGCGACCTGGCGGCCCGCGCCATCGCGGCCGACACCGCGCCGCAGCCGCCCACGGGATGGTACACGCCGTACTCGTATTCCAGGAACGACAGGATCGAGAACAGGCTGGGGCAGCGGAACGGCGACATGCCCAGATACTTGGCCTGGAAGGTGAACGCCACCCGCACGCGCGGATCGGAGAAATAGTCCGAGGTGAAGCGCATCAAAGAGCGGTGCGGCTGCAGCCAGCGCAGCAGCTTCAGCATCCGCGCATTCAGAAGGTCGCCCCAGCCGTTGAACGGGCGCTCCAGCGTCGGGCGGAAATTCTCCATCTTGCCGCGGTTGTCGGCCATGAAGCGGCGGAACTGCGAGGCGTCGGCGGGGCTGAGTTCGGCCAGCGCCCGCTCCATGCGGTCGATGTCGGGCGTGCAGTCGAGCGCGCCGCCCTGGCCGAACACCAGCCGGTATTGCGGGTCCAGGCGCTTGAGATCGACCGCGCGCTGCAGCGATAGGCCGCAGGCGGCGTAGATCTCGTCCAGCACGCGCGGGTAGAGGAAGAAGGTGGGGCCGATGTCGAAGCGGAACGCGCCGTTCTCGGCCGGCACTTCCAGCGTGCCGGTGCGGCCGCCGACGCGTGCCTGGGCCTCGAGCACGGTGACGTCGAGCCCCGCGCGCGCCAGCAGCATGGCGGCGGCGAGGCCGCCCGGGCCGGCGCCGATCACCACCACGCGCGGCGATGCCCACCCCCGACTTGTCCGCTGGGCCGCGCGCTGCGGCTGCATCCGATCGCGTCCCCCATCCACGAAAACGGAAACGGCGGCCGATCTTGACCGCCGGCCGTCCGCTCCGCGCAAGATACCGGCGGCGCCTGTGGATTGCGAGGGGATAAATGCGCGGCCGGCGACGTTGGTCCCGGGTTGTTGCCCCTCGGCGGCGGGCCATGCCAAAGTGCCGCGAAAGCGCCGCGAAGAACCAAGTTGCGGGGGGCGGGGATTGGGAGAGCGCCGGCATGACCGTGCCGCAGCTTGGCGTGCTGTTGGCCGCGACGGCTTGCTTCCTGAGTTACGGCTGGGGCTTGGCGCGATTCTTCGCCGATCCGGGCGGCGGCCCGGGCACGGGCGCGGTCAAATGGGCGACGGCAGCGGCGGTGGCCGCGCATCTCTCGGCGATCCTGTTGTTCTACGACCACGGCTGGTTCCGATTCGCGGCGGCGCTGGCGCTCTACGGGGTGTCGTTTGGCCTGTTCTGGTGGGCGGTCGCGGTCAACCGCGCCCGGCCGCTTTCGCTGGCTTTCTCGCCCGACAGGCCCCTGCATCTGGTGACGCAGGGGCCTTACGCCCATGTCCGGCACCCGCTTTACCTCTCCTATATGCTGTGCTGGATCGCGGGCGTGCTGGCCACGGGCTGGCTCCCCTTGACCCCGACCGTCCTGGGCATGGGTTGGCTCTATCACCGCGCCGCGCTGAAGGAAGAGGAGAAGTTCGCCGCCTCGCCGTTGGCCGCGGATTACGCGCGCTATGCCCAACGCGCGGGGCGGTATCTGCCGCGCCTGTTCTGACCGGCCCGCGGCGCGCGCCGTGATCCACGTCCGGGAATTGAGTAAGTCGTTCGGCGCGCGCGTGGCGGTGGACAACGTCGCCTTCGACGTGGGCGCGGGCGAATCCTTCGGCCTGTTAGGCCCGAACGGCGCGGGCAAGACCACGACCATGCACCTCTTGGCCGGGCTGATCGAGCCGGATAAGGGCGAGATCGAGATCGCGGGGTCCAACGATCCGACGCGCCGCGCGGTCAGGCGCAATATCGGCCTGGCGCCGCAGGCGCTGGCGCTGTACGAGGACCTGACCGCCGAGCAGAACGCGATGTTTTTCGGCCGGCTCTACGGCCTCGGCGGCGCCAAGCTCGACCAACACGCCGCCTGGGCGCTCGATTTCGTCGGCCTGACCGAGCGCAAGCGCGAGCTGGTGCGCACCTTCTCCGGCGGCATGGCGCGGCGGCTGAACCTCGCATGCGCCTTGGTGCACAACCCGGCGGTGTTGCTGCTGGACGAGCCGATGGCCGGCGTCGATCCGCAGTCGCGCAACCTTTTGCTCGAAAACGTCCGCCACCTGAAGGCGCACGGGCGCACCATCGTCTACAGTTCGCACTATCTCAGCGAGGCCGAATCGCTGTGCGACCGCGTGGCGATCCTGGACGAAGGCCGCATCCTGGCGCTCGACACGGTCGACGATCTGGTTGCGAGCTACGGCGGCCCCAGCCAGGTGCAGGTGGAATTGGCGGCGCCCCTGCCCGAGGAATGCGGACCGCAGCCCGGCACGGTCAATGGCCGGATCTGGCACTTCCAATCCGAGGACCCACTGCCGATGCTGGCGGCGCTGTCGGGCAAGGGCGCCGATTTCGTGTCGGTGCGCGTCGAGGCGCCGGGGCTAGAGGCGGTGTTCCTCAACCTCACCGGCCGCAGGCCGCGCGACTGATGGGCGCGGTCGTCACGCTCGCGGCCAAGGACCTGGCGCTGCTGTGGCGCGACCGGGCGGCGCTGTTCTGGGTGTTCCTGTTCCCAGTCGCGGTCGCGGTGCTGTTCGGCACGATGTTCGGCGGCGGTGCCAAGGGCACGGCGGCGCTGCCGCTGATGGCGCTCGACCGCGACAACACCCTGGCCAGCCGCGCGTTCCTGAAGACGATCGAGAAATCGCCCGCGGTGAAATTGCAGATCGCGCTCGACGAGGACGACGGTGCGGCGGCGGTGCGCCGCGGCCAGGTCGTGGGGTTGCTGATCTTGAGGCCGGGCCTGGAGAAGACGCTTTCGGGCAAGGGCAGTAGGGACCCGGCGCTCGAGCTGCGCGCCGACCCGTCGCGCCGGGCCGAGATCGGCATGTTGCGGGGGCTTTTGGCCGAGGCCGCGGTCGACAACATCGTGCTGCCGCAACCGATGGAGCTGGTGCCCGGCCTGCGCGCGGCCGCGGGCGTTCCGAGCGTCCCCAGGATCGACGTGGTGGTGGTCGAGGCCCCCGCCGACCGCCCGCGCACGGCGTTCGAGTTCTCATTCCCCTCGGGCATGGTGTGGGGGCTGATCGGGTGCGTCGCCACGTTCGCGCTGTCGATGGTGCGCGAGCGCCAGGCCGGGACGTTCCTGCGCCTGCGCGCGGCGCCCTTGAGCCGCGCCGAGATCCTGGCCGGCAAGGCCTTGGCCTGCTGGCTGGCCTGCATCGCGGAATTGCTGCTGCTGCTGACGCTGGGGGTGCTGTTCTTCGGCATGAGGCCCGGGCACCCAGGCGCGCTGGCGGCCGCCTTCGCCGCCGGTTCGCTCGGCTTCGTCGGCCTGATGATGCTGCTCAGTCAATGCGGGCGCGGCGAGGTGGCGGTGGCCTCGTCGGGCTGGGCGGTGATGCTGGTGATGGCGATGTTCGGCGGCGCGATGATGCCCTATTTCCTGATGCCGGAATGGATGCAGCAGCTGGGCGAGCTGAGCCCCGTGCGCTGGGCGATTCTGGCGCTGGAGGGCGCGTTGTGGCGCGGCTTGAGCGGGCGCGAGCTGATGCGGCCCTGCCTTTATCTCGCGGGCATGGGCGTGGCGTGCTTCGCGCTGGGGGTGCTGATCCTCAGGCGCAGGGCGTTCTAGCGCGCCGCCAGCAGCGCATCGACCACCGGCTTTAGGCTCTCGCGCCAGGGCGGGCGCGCGACGGCGAACGCGGCGACGATCTTCGCGCAATCCAGCACCGAATTGGCGGGCCGCCGGGCCTTGGCCGGGTAGTCTGCGGCCTTGATCGGCACGAGGCGCGGCGAAGCGAGGCCCTTCTCGCGCGCCCGGGCGAAGATCGCGCCGGCGAAATCGAACCAGGTCGTCGCCCCCTCGTTGCAATAATGATAGGTGCCGGCGTGGCGCGCCGGTTCCGCCAGCATGCGATGGGCGACCGCGGCGATGGCGCGTGCAAGATCGGCCGTCGCCGTGGGACAGCCCCGCTGGTCGTCGACCACGCGAAGTTCGTCGGCTTTGCCGATGCGGCCGAGCATCGTGCGCACGAAGTTGCGCCCATGGGCGCCGAACACCCAGGACGCGCGCAGGATGGCGTGGCCGGGCAGGGCGGCGCGCACCGCCGCCTCGCCCTCGGCCTTGCTTCGGCCGTAGACGGACAGCGGCGCCACGGGATCGTCCTCGCGCCACGGGCCCGGCTTCATTCCATCGAACACATAGTCGGTCGAGACGTGGATCAAGGGAATGCCGAGCCGCCGGCAGGCGCGCGCCAGGTTGGCCGCGCCATCGCGATTGGCGGCGAAAGCGGCGCCGGGCTCGTCCTCGGCCTTGTCGACGGCGGTATAGGCGGCCGCGTTGACCACCAGAAGCGGCTTGGCGCGGTCCAGCATCGCGTCCACGGCATCGGCTCGGGCGATGTCCAGCTCCGCGCGGTCTAGTCCCACCAGGTCGAGGCCGCTGCCGCCGAGCGCCATCAACTCGCCGCCCAACTGGCCGGCGGCCCCGGTCACCAGTACGCGCGGCGCGGCCATGCCGGTCACACGCCCTTCAGCCAATCGCGCGGCAGGTCCTTCAAGCGATGATGGCCGCGGTCCTTGTCCGACAGGATGGCGGTCGCGCGGTCCACCGGCCAGGGAATGTCAAGCGCCGGATCGTCCCAGGCCACGCCCCGCTCGAGCGACGGCGCGTAGGGCGCATCCACCTTATAGACCACGCCGCTATCGGCCTCGAGCGTGCAATAGCCGAAGGCGAAGCCGCGCGGCACGAAAATCTGCTCGCCGCCGGCGGCGCCGAGCTCGGCTCCGGCGTGGCGGCCGAAGCGCGGGCTCGCGGGCCTCAGGTCCACCGCCACCGCGAACACCCGCCCGCGCGGCACGTGCACCAGCTTGGCTTGCCACGACGGCATGGACTGGAAATGCAGGCCCCGCACCGTGCCGGGCGCCGCGTTGAAGGCGAAGTTGTCCTGCAAAAACTCGACGCCCATGCCGGCGGCGGCGTAGCGTTCGCGCTGCCAGGTCTCGGCGAAAAAGCCGCGCGCGTCGCCGTGGCGCGCCGGCACGACGACCTTGACCTCGGGCAGCGCGGTCGGGCGTAGCTGCATCGCGTGCGGAGCCGGCGCTACTTCTTCCCGGACTTGGCGATGCGCCGTTTGACAGGCTTGGGCGCGGGCTTGGGCGCGGGTCTGGGAGGCTCCGCGTCGCCGTCCTCGTCGTCGGCCGCCCGCGAGCCGCCATCCATGCCCATGCTGGCGAGCACCGAGCTGTTCATGGCCCCGATCACCTCGTGATTGTATTTCATCAGCAGCTCGGCCAGCTCGCTCAGATGCCGCATCGTGGTGTCGGCGCTTTTGGTAAGCGTGGCGAGGTTGGCCTCCGACGCCTTCTTGAACCGCTCGGGATTGGTGATCGCCTGGGCGCTGCCCATCAGCTCGCGGGTCGAGCTTTCCATCATCGAGGCTTGGCGCAACGCCAGATCCTCCAGGTCCTTCGCCACGCGCTGGCCCGCCGCCAGCAGCGCCTGCATGGTCTTGGCCTGGCCCGGAACCAGCGCGCCCAAGTCCATGCCGCGATAGCGGAACAGCGCGATCAGCCGCTCGAACGTGGTGCTGAATTCCGACATGCCGCGCTCCCTATCCCGGCGCAAGTCCCTCACCTGCGACGACGATAGCAAAGCGGGAGGGCATAAGCCACATCGCGCCGTACGGGGAACGCGGCCGGGGCAAGGTGCGAGAAAGCGCGGCGGCGGTCAGATCATGATGCCGCCGTCGACGATGAACGGCTGGCCGGTCGTGAACAGGGACTCGTCGCTGGCGAGGTACACGCAAACCGCGGCGATTTCCTCCGCCGTGCCCAAGCGGCCCATGGGCTGGCGGGCGACGAAGGCCTTGCGCGCGGCCTCGGCGTCGCCCAGCGCGGCGATGCGCTGGTCGAGCGACGGCGACTGCACCGTGCCGGGACACACGCAGTTGCAACGGATGCCCTTGCCCACGTAGTCGGCCGCCACCGATTTGGTGAGACCGATGACGGCGGCCTTGGTGGTGCCGTAGACGCAGCGGTTGGCGATGCCCTTGATCGACCCCGCGACCGAGGCGGTGTTGACGATCGAGCCCTTGCCTTGCTCCAGCATGCCCGGCAGCACCGCTTTGATCGCGCGCACCATGCTCATGACGTTGAGCTTCCAGGCGAAGTCCCACTCCTTGTCCTTCGAATCCAGGACGGTGCCATGGTGCACGAAGCCCGCCACATTCACCAATGCATCCACGCGCCCGGCATCCCGTGCGAGCTTGCGCACCGCCGCCGCGTCGGCAACGTCAAGCTTGCACGCGGCGACGCCCGGCGTGCCGGCAAGGTCCTTGAGCTTGGCCTCGTTGATGTCGCAGGCGACCACCCTGGCGCCCTCGGCGGCGAAGGCCAGCGCCGTGGCGCGGCCGATACCCTGGGCCGCGGCGGTGACGATGGCGCTTTTGCCCTCCAGTCGCTTGCTCATGAACTGCGGACCTCCGTTGCGAATTGCCTGGCCCTTCGCGGCGGCGTAGATTGCCGGTCGCCCCAATTCCTGTCCAGCCGCGGAACCGAAGCGCCATGACCGATGCGTCGCCGCTGACCATACGCCTGAACCCCGCCGACAACGTGGCGGTGGCGCGGGCCGATCTATTGCCCGGCACTGCGCTGCCGGGCGGGCGCGTTTTGGCGCGCGCCGGCATTCCGGCCGGACACAAGGTGGCGACGGCCGCGATCGCCGCCGGCCAGCCGGTGCGCAAGTTCAACCAGATTATCGGCTTCGCCAAGGAGGCGATCAGGCCCGGCGACCACGTGCACGTTCACAACGTCGCGTTCGGCGATTTCGCGCGCGACTACGCCGTGGGCGCCGAGGCGCGGCCGACGCAGAATTACACCGGCGACGCGCGCGCCACATTCCAGGGCTATGCGCGCGCCAACGGAAGGGTGGGACCGCGCAACTACATCGGCATCCTGACATCGGTGAACTGCTCGGCCACGGTGGCGCGCTACATCGCCGACGCCTTCAACCGCACCGATACGCTGAAGGATTTCCCGAACGTCGACGGCGTGGCGGCGTTCGTGCATTCCACGGGCTGCGGCATGGCGGGCGCGGGCGAGGGCTACATGAACCTGCAGCGCACGCTGTGGGGCTATGCCAGCCATCCCAACTTCGCCGCCGTCGTGATGGTGGGATTGGGCTGCGAGGTGGCGCAACTCTCCTATCTCTTGGACATGTACGGCATCAAGCCGGGCCCGCATTTCCAGGTCATGACCATCCAGGACTCGGGCGGCACGCGCAAATCGGTCGAGCGGGGCGTGGCCCAGATCAAGGAGATGCTGCCGGACGCGAACAGGGCCACGCGCCATGCCGTTTCGGCCGAACACATCGCGCTGTGCCTGCAATGCGGAGGCTCGGACGGGTATTCAGGCATCACCGCCAACCCGGCGCTGGGGGCCGCGTCGGACCTGCTGGTGCGCCACGGCGGCACGGCGATCCTAAGCGAAACGCCGGAAATCTACGGCGCCGAGCATCTGCTGACACGCAGGGCCGTCAGCGCCAAGGTTGCGGACGCGCTGATCGAGCGGATCAAGTGGTGGGAGGAGGACTGCCGCAAGAACGACGGCGAGATGAACAACAACCCGTCCCCGGGCAACAAGGCGGGCGGGCTCACCACCATCCTCGAGAAGTCCCTGGGCGCGGCGGCCAAGGGCGGCACGACCAACCTGACGGCGGTCTACAAATACGCCGAGCCGGTCAGGGAAAAGGGCTTCGTATTCATGGACACGCCGGGCTACGATCCGTGCTCGGCGACCGGTCAGGTGGCGGGCGGCGGCAACGTCGTCTGCTTCACCACCGGCCGCGGCTCGGTGTTCGGCTGCAAGCCCGCGCCGTCGATCAAGCTCGCCACCAACACCCCGATGTTCAGGCGCATGGAAGACGACATGGACATCAACTGCGGCGACATCGTCGACCGCGGCGTGACCATCCAGGAGAAGGGCGAGGAGATCTTCAAGCTGATCCTCGACGTGGCCTCGGGCAGGAAGTCGAAGAGCGAGGAGCTGGGCTTCGGCGACAACGAGTTCGTGCCGTGGCAAATCGGCGCGACGATGTAGGCATGAAAGTGGCGAGCCTGAGCCACGTTCCCATTGCCGGGCTTGCGGCGGCGTTTCTGCTGATCGCGGGCGCGCGGGCGGAGGCGCCGCTGAGCCATGCGCGCGACACGGCGCGATACGCGGGCAGTCCGCCGGTGCCGGGCGAGATCAAGCCGGGCCCGCCGGCCGCCCCGCCCGCCGCCGCGGCGGCGAAACCCCCGGCAAGCGGACCATCGCCGCTGGACGATCCCGAATACCGCTTCGGCCAGGGCAAGCCGCGTGCGCCGTCGGGCCCGCGCGAGACCGTCGACGGCAAGCCGCTGTGGAACACCGGCGACGACCCGACAAAGCGCGGGCCGTTCGCGTTCATGGGCAACAAGATCGGCGATCCGCTGGATAAGCTGTTCCCTCATCCCAATACCGAGACTGACAAATACGGCATGCTGCTGTGCCGCGAGACGCCGGGTGTGCCGGGTTTCCTCGATTGCGCCGACGACGAGTTGCGCCAGCTGGTGGACGGCACATGGCAGATGCGCTATCGCGGGGTCGAGGTCAGCTTCCTCAACTACCGCTATCTCGACCGCAAGCTGGTGGGTTTCGACCTGGGGTTTCCGGCGGCAGTCTATCCCAAGCTGGTCGAGGTGCTGGAACGACAATACGGTCCGGCCCACAGCAAGGCGGCGTACGACTGGCGCAATCTTCGCGGCGCCGGACACGACGTCAAGATGCTGACCTGGAACACGCCGCACGGATCGATGGTGCTGAGCTCGCACGGCGCAGCGCTGGATTCGGGTCTGCTGTCGCTGATCGAGCCCGTGGCCGAGCAGCGCTACGCCGATCTGCGCTTCAAGCAGACCACGCCGGACGCGCCGGCCGCCCCCGCGAAGCCCCAAGCGCCATACGATCCCTACGACCGCTAGGACAGGTCAGCCGTTGGCGCCGGCGGTGGCCAGCTTGCGATAGCGCTCGCGGCTGTTGGCGAGGTGCTGGCGCATCGCCGCGCGCGCCTGCTGCGGGTCGCGGTCGCGGATCGCGGCGAAGATGGCGCGATGCTCGTCCTGGATGCCGGCCAGATAGGCGCGCTGTTCCTCGCTGCGCTCGGAAGCGGGCCTGACCGTGCGCCGCGGGATCACGAAGCTGCCGAGGAACTCGAGGAACCGCACGAATTGCGGGTTGCCCGTCGCGGCGGCGATGGCGCGATGGAACCCGATGTCCTCGTCCACGCCCAGCTCGCCCGCCGCGAAGGCCGCATCGATGGCGCCGAGCGCGGAGCGGATCGCGCGCAGATCGGCCGACGAGCTGCGTTCGGCCGCAAGCCCCGCGGACTCGATTTCCACGCCCATGCGCAACTCGACGACGTTCAAGACCTCCCCGATCGAGCGCAGGCCCTCGGGGTCGATGCGGAACGGCCGGCGCTGCACGTCGGCGGCGACGAACGCGCCGACGCCCTGGCGCGTCACGACCAGGCCTTCGGCGCGCAGCGCCGCCACGGCCTCGCGCACCACGGTGCGGCTGACGCCCATCGCCGCCATCATCGCCAATTCCGTGGGCAGCCGCTCGCCCGGCTGCAGCCGGCCGCCCATGATCTCGGCGGACAGACGCTCGACCACCTCGCGCGTCAGGTTGCGCGGCGGCGTCAGCGGCCGAAGGGCGGCGAGATGCGGCGATGGTCTTGACAAGCGCGCGGGCCTTGTGTTGTTGTATGATCATCGTACAAGAAGAATAACAAATAGCAAGAGGGGGTTAGGTCAGCTTTTCCAGCGCCGCCAGAACCGCCCGCCGCGTGCGCGCAGCGGCCTTTTTGCGCGGCAGGCGAGCGGCGGGGGAATTGACGCGGGGCCGGGGGCGTAGTGGGATCATGGCAGACCGCCAAGTCGCGGCGGCCGGTGTCGTCACCGCCCCAGGGGACTTGAAACGAACCGGGGACGTCAAACAAGCCAGAACCTATAGGGAGGAATGGCAATGAATCGACGCAATGGTCTATGGACCGGAACCGCGGCGGTGGCGCTGGCGGCTGCGGGCTTGGGCTGGGGCGCGCCGGCGCATGCCCAGGGCAAGATGGTGCTGAAGGCCACCGACGTGCATCCGCTGGGCTATCCCACGGTCGAGGCGGTCGTTCGCATGGGCAAGAAGCTGGAGGCGGCGACCAACGGGCGGCTCAGCATCCAAATGTATCCCAGCATGCAGCTGGGCGGCGAAAAGGAGATGATCGAGCAGGCGCAGGTCGGCGCGATCCAACTCGCGCGCTTCAGCGTCGGCCCGATGGGCTCGATCGTCGAGGACCTCAACGTCTTCAACATGCCGTTCGTGTTCCGCGACGTGCCGCACATGAACAAGGTGATCGACGGCGCGATCGGCGACGAGATGCTGGCGAAGCTGAGCAACAGCCCGACCAGCAAGCTGATCGGCCTGTGCTGGATGGACGCGGGCGCCCGCAGCTTCTACAACAGCAAGAAGCCGATCAAGACGATCGACGACCTGAAGGGCCTGAAGATCCGCATGATGGGCAACCCCATCTTCGTGGAGACGGCGAACGCGGTCGGCGCCAACGGCATCGCGATGGGCTTCGACCAGCTGATCAACGCGTTGCAGACCGGCGTGGTCGACGGGGCCGAGAACAACCCGCCGAGCTACGAGTCGGGCAAGCATTACCAGTTCGCCAAGTACTATTCGCTCAGCGAGCACCTGATCATTCCGGAAATCCTGGTGTTCTCGAAGGTTTCGTTCGACAAGCTGCCGAAGGACGACCAGGCCCTGATCCGGAAGCTCGGCAAGGAAGCGCAGCAGGAAGAGCGCAAGCTGTGGAACGAGCGCGAGCAGGCCTCGATGGCCGAATTGAAGAAGCAGGGCATCGAGATCATCACCTTCTCGCCCGCCGAGAAGGCGAAGTTCCAGGCGGCGGTGAAGCCGGTGTGGGACAAGTACGGCGCCAAGTACGCCGCGCTGGTTAAGCGCATCCAGGACGTGAAGTAGCTTCAAGCGAGAAAGCGGGGCCCGCCGGGCGCGAGTCCGGCGGGCCTCGGCGCGTAAAGGGGGCATCTGGGAGTTGGGGATGAAGGCGGCCTATGTGCGCGCGATGGACGCGTTTTATCTCGCATGCATTGCCATCGCCGGTTTTTGCCTCGTGGTCATGACCTTGATCATCCCGCTCGGCGTGTATTTCCGCTATGCGCTGAACAGCGCCCTGGCCTGGCCCGAGCCGGCGGCGACGATCATGATGATCTATTTCAGCTTC
>JBQTIS010000376.1:0-8649 GCA_052387895.1 Rhodospirillales bacterium
GCCGGCCTTGCCGGGGACGGCCGCCCCGACGGCGAGGATCGCGCAGACGGCGCAGCGGCGCCGTGCGCGGCGACGACCTGACGCGCCAAGTCGAGCGCCGTCATGTGCCCGCCGGCGAAATACGAGCCGCGCCCACCGCGCGCCGCCAGCACGAAGCGCGGCCAGCCGCCGTCGATGGCGGCGCAGGCCATCACCTGCGCCTCGATGCCGGGCCCGACGGGCAGGTTGCGCGCTTCGCCCGGGCACGCCATGCCCGCGGCCAGCGAGCGCCGCAGCACCGGGTCGGCCAGCAACTGGCGCGGCTCGGCGCGGCGCTCGATCACCGCGATTTCGGCGGCGGGCGCGGCGATCTTGGCGCAATAGACGCCGATCTGCGGCGGCGTGGTTCCCTGGATCGGCCTTTGTTCGCACTCCTCGCCCGCCAGGTTGCGGCCCAATGGCTTGGGCGCGTCTTGGGCCGGGGCCGGCGCCAGCGGAATCAGCGCCAGCGCGGCGGCGATGGCGAAGCGGGCGATCATCGCCCCGTCTCCTGCGCGCGCCGGTTCAGCAGCTCGAAATCCACGTAATTCAGCTCCATGCGGATGAATTGGCCGCGGTTGCAGCGCAAGTATGCGGCGCGGTTGCCCTGCTCCACCTGCAGCAGCACCTCGGTGTCTGTTTGCTGGGTCATGCGCGGCGTGCCGTAGCGCGCGATATAGGCCTGCACGGCGTTCAGATGCGTCACGCATTCCGGCATCGAGGCGAATGGGACCGATTCGGCGACGATGCCCGCGACCTGGCGCGAGCGCGGCGTCACCACGGCGTAGTAGTCGCGGAACAGGTACAGCGGATAGGAGGGCTGGAACCGCTCGGCTTCGACATTGCCGAACAGCATGGCACGGCCCGCGGACAGCCGCTGGTCGAAGTCCTGGCCCAGCACCAGTCCGAAATCGCCGTAGATCGCCTCTTGCGCGCGAGCGCCAGCCACCGCCGCCGCGCCCAGCGCCAGCGCCAGCCAGCCCGTCGTCATGCGGAAGAACGGCCGCGCCATCACCGCGTCAGGCCCATCTGCCGAGTCGCCTCCTGCCGCAATCCGTCAGCCGATGCGCGTCCCCGCCGGAAACCTAAACAAGCGCACCCCGCTTCGCAACAAACGCGCCCCGCGCATGCGCCCCGGCCATTGCCCGTGCGCGGGGTTTTGAGCCAAAGTCGCAGCCTTCGCCCCAAGGGGACATTTCGCATGACCGGCAAGGCCCGCAACCCGACAGCGCTGGTGACCGGCGGCAGGCGCGGCATCGGCGCCGGCATCGCCAAGGCCTTGGCCGCGCGTGGCTTCGACCTGGTGCTCGCCGACATCGAGTCGGGCAAGGAGGCCGATTCCGTGGTCAAGTCGGTCGAGGCCGCGGGACGCCGGGCTAGGTTCATCAGGGCGGATATCGCAGACATCGCGGAACTGAAAGCATTCGTCGACAAGGCATGGCGGACCTTTGGCACGCTCGACTGCCTGGTCAACAATGCCGGCGTACAGGTGAAGACGCGCGGCGACCTTTTGGACGTGACGCCCGAGAGCTTCGACCGGCTGATGCAGGTCAACCTTCGTGGCACGTTTTTCCTGACGCAGGAAGTGGCGCGGCACATGGCGGCGGAGAAACGTCCGCCCGGCGGCCCGCACCGATCCATCGTCACGATTTCCTCGGTCAACGCGGTGACCGCGGCGATCAACCGCGGCGAGTACTGCATCTCTAAATCGGCGCTGACCATGATGAACAAGCTGTTCGCGCTGCGCCTGGCCGAGCACGGGATCAATTGCTATGAAATCCGCCCCGGCGTGATCGCGACCGAGATGACCGCGCCGGCGAAACGGCGCTACGACAAGTTCATCGCCGAGGGCAATATCCCGATCGCGCGCTGGGGCAGGCCCAGCGACATCGGCGAGGCGGTCGCCACGCTCGCCTCGGGCGGGCTCGCGTTCTCGACCGGCGACAGCTTCGCCATCGACGGCGGATTGCACATAGCGAAGATGTGAGTTCCCGCGCCTATCGCGCGTGGCGGCCAAGCGCGCTGCACAAGACCGCGTAGAGCTTGCCGATATCGGCGTTGATGAAGGCCTGGGCGATCTGGTTGTCGTAGTCCCACTTCTTGGTCTGGTCCAGCAGCGCCTCGAACTCGTTGATGTAGCGCGACACGTAGGTGCGGAAATCGGTGTCGCTCTCGAACTTCTCGCGCACCGCGCCGAGCTCCTTCACCGCCGAGCCCGCCAGCAGCCGGCGGGTGAAGCTGGCCTTGTCGCCTTCGTAGAACGCCTTCCATACGCCGCGCGGCACCTCGGTTTCCAATACCCGGGTGATATCGATCGACAGCGAGTTGAGCTTGTCCATGATGTAGGTGGCCGAGCGCAGGAACGCGTCGCGCCGGGCTTCGGCCTTCTTGTCCTCGATCGCGTTGATCTGGCTCAGCGCCAAGTCGCTGGAGCGCTTCAGCGTCTCGGCCTGGTTGCGGAACGCCTCGGTGGCGCGGCCGGCGCGCTCGACCGCCTGCTCGGCGGCCTGGATCATCGCCACGGCCTGCTCGCGCACCGCCTTGTCGAGCTCGCCCACCCGCCCGGCCGTGCGCTCGGTCGATTGCGTCAGCTCCTGCGCCTGGGCGGAGAAGCCGTCGGCGAGCTGGCGCAGCTTGGTCGCCGCCTGGCCGTAGGTGTCGGACAGCTCGCGGCTGCGCGCGCGCATCGCGTCGCCGGCCTTGGCCATGTGGTCGCCGGCCAGGTCGGCGGTCGAGGCGATCGACCCGGCCTCGCGGCGCAGCTCCTCGCCCAATTCGCGCACACGCTGCAATGCCGCCTGCGCGCGCTCGTCCAGCGTGCCGGCGTGCCGCTCCAGCGCGGCACCGGTCTCGCGTGCCTGTTCGGTGGCGCGCTCGGTAGCCGAAGACAACGCCTCGGCCTGGCGGCCCAGCGCGCCGCCCGCGCCTTCCAGCCGCTGGACCATGCCCATGGCCTGGTCGGCGGCGGTGACGATCTCGTGCGCCAGGCGCTGAAACTCAGCGCTCAAGGCCCCGGCGCGGCCGGTGACCTGGTCGGTCGTGCCGACCACGGTTTCGGCCTCGCGGCGCAGCTGCTCGTGCACCTCGACCGCGCGCTGCGCGGCATGGTCGGCGGCCTCGGTCAGCGCGCGGCCCTGGCGCTCCAGCGCCTCGGCGATCACCTGGGCCTGGGTGGCGGCGCGCAGTGCGGCCTCGTCGAGCTGCGCGCGGTTGGCGGTGAAGCTTCCCGTCAGTTCGCCGACGCGCGACGCGGCCATGTCGGTGGCCGAGGTCAGCTCCTGCGCGAAGCCCTTGATCGATTCGCCGATCGCGTCGGCGCGCTCGGCCGCGATGCCGGCGGATTCGACCAGCATGGCCGACTGGGTGCGCAGACCCTCGCCGGCGCTCATCACTTTCTGCGTGGCGCGGTCGGAGGCCGCGCTCAAGACCGCCACATGGCGGCCCAGCGCCGCGCCCAGGTCGCCGATTTCTGACGCGGCCTTGGTCGACACGCCGACCAGCGCGTCGGCCTCTGCGCGGATGCGCCGGGTCTGCTCGGCGTAGCTCATGGCGATGCGCTCGGCGGCGGCGGAGGTTTCGTCGGCCAGCGCCTTGGTCTGCTCGCTCAAGGTCACGCCCACGCGGCCCAGATCGCCGGTCAAGCGCTGCGCCGCGCCGGCGACGTGGGCGGCGATGTCGTCGGCGATCGTGCGCAGGTCGCCGCCGGTCTTCTGGAAATTACTGGCGATCAGCTGCGCCGCGCTGGCGGCGTCGGTCGTGATGCGCGTGGCCGCGGCCTGGGCGTCGGCCGCCAACCGGTCGGTGTTGCGCTTCAGCTCCTCGACGCCCGAAACCAGCGTCGCGCGCAGACGCTGGGCCGTCGTTTCGCCTTGCGCCACCGACTCCTCGTTGTGGCGGCGCATCGCGTCGCCGGCCTTGACGTAAGCCTGCTCCATGCGCATCGCGATGGCGGCGGCGTCGGCGTCCAGCGCCTCGGCGCGGCGGCGCAGCTCCTCGGCGCCCTTGTTGAACACCGCCGCGACGCGCGAGGCGACCGTGGTGGCCTGCTCGACCACGCCTTCCGAGGCGCGGCGAATCTCGCCGCCGCTTTCCATGAAGCGCACGGCCACGCGGGTGGCGGCCGCGTCCAGCCGCTTTTCCAGCTCCGCGGCCTGGTCGCCGACGCTGCCGGTCATCTGCGCCAACCGCGCGGCCATGGTGTCGGCCTCGCCCGCCAGCGTCTCGCGCAGCCGCTTGGCCGCGTCGTTGGCGTCCGCGACCATTTCGTCGGTGTGCTGCTGCAGCGCGTCGCTGCTGCCGGTGAAGGCGGCGGCCAAGCGCAAAGCCGCTTCCTGCGCGGCCGTGACCATCGAGTCGGCCTGCTGGCGGATCGCCTGGCCGTGCGCGCTGAACGACGCGGCCATGCGCTCGCTGGCGTCGGTGGCCGCGGCGACCGCGCCCTCGCTCTGCCGGCGGATGGTCTCGTCGGTGCCGGCGAAGCTGGCGGCGATGCGCTGGCCCATCAACTCGGCTTGTGCGGCCAGGGCTTCGGCCTGCAGGCGCAGCTTGTCGCTCGAATCGATCATGCCCGTGGCCACGCGGCGTTCGGCTTCCTCGAGCTGCTGGATGTGGGCGTTGGCGCGCTGGCCCAAGCCCTCGACCGCCTTCTCGAAGCGCTGGGCGATGCGGTCGGCCGACCCGGTGGCCACGCCGACGACGTCGTTGAGGCGCGCGCGGAGGTCGTCATGCGCCTGATCGAAGGCGGCGTAGATGCGGCCGGCCGCGCTCGAGGCCTCGCCCGCCATGGCGGCTGTCCGCTGCCGGATGCCGGCTTCCGCTTCCCCGAAGCTCTGCGTCAGGCGGCCCGCCGCCTGGTCGCCGGCGGCCGCCAGCTCGCCGATCTGCTGGCGCAGGGTCTCGCCCTCGTCCTTAAGCCGCGCGGCGGCGCGCGAGGCGGCGCGCAGCGTGTCCTCGACCTCGACCACCAGGGCGGACGCCGCCTGGTTGATGCCGCCGGCCGAGCTTTCGGCCTGTTCGCGCATCTCCTCGGCGCGCCGGCGCAGCGCCTCGCCCGCGCTTTCCAGCTGGTCCATGATGCGCTCGGCGGCTTGCGTCAGCGACTGGGACGTGGTCTGGAACCCGTCGTTCGCCTTGCGCACGGTGGCCAAGGCCTGGTCGCCGGCGCCGCCGATCTGCTCTACCCGCTGGCGCATCTGCGTCTGCATTTCCGCCGTGATGCCGGCCACGCGCTCGGCTGCGGCGGTCAGGTCCTGCTGCTGCTGGCGCAGCATGTTGCCCAGCTCGCCGGTCTGCTGGCGCAGATTGGCGCCAAGGGTCTCGGCGCGCTGCTGCAACTGCGCGTTCATGTCCTCGGTGCGCTGGCGCAGCAGCGCCGACACGTCCTCGCCTTGCTTGGCGACGGCGGCCGATACGCTTTCCGCCTGCGCCGCCACGCGGCCGGTCAGCGCGTCGAGGTCTTGCGCGTATTGCTGGAACGCCAGCTTCACCTGGTCGGCCTGACGGCCGGCGCGCTCGGCGGCGGTCGACAGTTCCTGCGCGTTCGCGCGCAGCGCCTCGCCCATCTCGCGCGTGCGTCCGACCGCGCGGTCGGAGGTTTTCTCCAGTTCGCCCGATTGCAGCTTCAGCGACACCTCGACTTCGACCGCCTGCGACTTGATGCGGTCGTAGAGTTCCGCCAGCCGGTCGACCTGCTGTTGCAGCGTCTCGCGCACGAAGCGCGCCTGCGCCCCGGCGTGCTCGGTGACTTGACTCAGGCTTTGCGAATGGTGCTGGAACGTGCCGCCGAGCGCCTCGATCCTCTCGGCCGCGGCGTCCGACGCCTTGGTCAGCATCTCGGACTGGCGGGCGAGCGATTCCGTGACCGAGCGAACGCGCGACTCGGCCGCGGCGCTGGGATAGGTCAGCAACTGAAGCTGCTGGCGAAGCTCCTCGGTGACGCGCGCCACGTCGCGCAGCCGGCGGCGATACGAGGTGGCCAGCCACAGCAGCGCCAGCGGCGCCGCGGCGCCGACCATGAAGCCGCCGATCTCGTGCGGCAGCAGGCTCAGCATGTTGTCCCAGCCGACGAAATGCTGGAAGTAGAGCGCGCAAGCCAGCAGCCACACGGCCGCCAGCGCCGGCGCCGACAGCGCCGCGGCCAGCACGCGCTCGGCCGCAGCCTCGATGCGCCGGCGGCGCACCTTGCCGCGGCCGGGGCGGTGCTCGGCGGCCTCGGCCTCGCCGGCCTGGGCGCGCGCGGCCGGGCTGCGCGGCAGCGGCGGCAGATTGGCGATGGTGCGCGGGTCCAGGCGCTTGCGTCCCGGCAGTTCGGAAATGCTCACGCGGTCGGCCATTCCCCAGAGTTTTCGCCCGTTCCCGGCGGCGCCTGCCCGCGATTCGCGGAAGCCGGCCCGGAACCATCACAATTATACCGCCTTCCGCGCCCGCGTCCCTGATTCTTCTGTGACGCCGGCCCGCCGGGTCCGGCCGTGGCCCGCCCCGCGGCTTGCCGCCCAGGCCCCGCCGGAGTAGCGTCCCGCGCCTTTCGATACGGGGAGCCGTCCCATGCGGGACCTCGCGCAAATCCGCGTCATCGCGCATCGCGGCGCCTCGCTGTACGCGCCCGAGAACACGCTGGCGGCGTTCGAGCTGGCGGCCGATCAGGGGGCCGAGGCGATCGAATGCGACGCCAAGCTGACGCGCGACGGCGCGGTCATCCTGATGCACGACGACACGCTCGACCGCACCAGCACGGGCAAGGGCGCGGTGCGGCGATTCGACCTGAATGCGATTCGCGCGCTGGACGCAGGCGCGTGGTTCGATCCCCGCTTCGAGGGCCAGCGCGTGCCGACGCTGGAGGAAGCGATGGCGGTGTGGGCGCGGCGCGGCCTGTTCCCGCAGATCGAGATCAAGCCCTGTCCGGGCCGCGCTGCCGAGACCGGCGCCGAAGTGGCGCGCGCCACGGCCAAGCTGTGGCCGGGGCATCTGCCGCGTCCGCTGTTGTCGAGCTTCGCCATGCTTTCGCTGCAAGCCGCGCGCGAGGCGGCGCCCACCCTGCCGCGCGCCTGGCTTACCGAGCGGCTGCCGCAGGACTGGCAGCGCCGGATCGAGCGCCTGGGATGCGTCGCGCTGCACTGCAATCACAAGCACCTGACCGAGGCCGCGGCACGGCGCATCAAGGACGCCGGCTTGGCGCTGCGCTGCTTCACCGTAAACGAGCCCGGGCACGCCCGGCGCCTGTTCGGCTGGGGCGTCGACGCCGTGTTCACGGACAGCCCGGACCGGATTCTGCCGGTTGCCTGAAATCCGCCATTCGCGGCGCGGGCTGGCATTCCAGCCCTGCGTTTGAATCCCTCTGGCCTGTTCGCAACAAAAGCGTCATCATTCCGTTATGGACCTGCGGCGGGGGCCCGGCACTCTCCGGAAACCGCAATGCCGTCAGGCCTTCGGGAGGAGAAAAATCCAAGGAAGAGACTTTCCGCCTATGCCGTCGCCAGCGCGACGGCCGTGTTGCTGTCCGCGGCCGCCGCCGCGCCCGCTGCAGCACAAGTCGCGATCCAGTGGTGGCACGCGATGACCGGCGCCAACAACGAGGTGGTCAACAAGCTGGCCGCCGACTTCAACGCATCGCAGAAGGAATACAAGGTCACCGCGACCTTCAAGGGCAGCTATCCCGACACGATGAACGCGGGCATCGCCGCGTTCCGGGCCGGCAACGCCCCGCACATCATGCAAGTGTTCGAAGTGGGCACCGCCACCATGATGGCCGCCAAGGGCGCCATCAAGCCGGTGCAGGTGATGATGAAGGAAGCCGGCGAGAAGTTCGACCCGAACGCCTATCTGCCGGCGATCACCGGCTACTACTCGACCGCCAAGGGCGAGATGCTGTCGTTCCCGTTCAACAGCTCGTCGGCGGTGCTGTGGTACAACAAGGACGCCTTCAAGAAGGCGAATCTCGATCCGGCCAAGCCGCCCAAGACCTGGCCCGAGGTGTTCGACCACGCCAAGAAGCTGAAAGCGGCGGGCTACGCCACGTGCGGCTTCTCGACCGCGTGGGTGACTTGGCTGCTGCTCGAGCAGTTCTCGGCCTGGCACAACGTGCCGCTGGCGACCAAGGCCAACGGGTTGGACGGCTTCGACACCGAGCTCAAGTTCAACAGCCCGCTACACGTGAAGCTGATCGGCGAGCTGGTGGCGCTGCAAAAAGATAAGACCTTCGACTATTCCGGCCGCACCAACACCGGCGAGGGCCGCTTCACCTCGGGCGAGTGCCCGATCTTCCTGACCTCGTCGGCCTTCTTCGGCACGGTCAAGGCGAACGCCAAGTTCGCGTTCGGCGCCGCGCCGATGCCGTACTGGCCGGACGTCAAGGGCGCGCCGCAGAACTCGATCATCGGCGGCGCCAGCCTGTGGGTCATGGGCGGCAAGAAAGCCGACGAGTATAAGGGCGTGTCGAAGTTCTTCACCTTCCTGTCGGACACCGACCGCCAGGTGGACCTGCACAAGAAGTCGGGCTACCTGCCGATCACCAAGGCGGCCTACGAGAAGACCAAGGCATCCGGCTACTACAAGGAGTTCCCGTACCTGGAGACGCCGCTGCTTGAGCTCACCAACAAGCCGCCGACCGAGAATTCGCGTGGGCTGCGCCTCGGC
>JBQTIS010000377.1:0-6173 GCA_052387895.1 Rhodospirillales bacterium
CGTCGCCACGGCGGCGGCCAAGGGCTAGCCGCGCACGATGGCCTGAACCGGCGTGCCGGGATTGGCATGAGAAGCCGCGACATAGCCCATGGCCACCGGCCCGTTGACCGAGGGGCCGAATCCACCCGAGGTGATCTTGCCGATCGCGCCGCCCGCCGCATCGGTCAATTCCGTGCCCTCGCGCGCCGGGGCGCGGCCTTCCGGCCTGATGCCGACGCGCAGGCGTTTGGGCCCATCTCGCAATTGTTGCTGCACCAATGCTGCGCCCGGAAACCCGCCCTCGGCGCGCCTGCGCTTGGAGATGGACCAGGCGAGCGCCGCCTCGACCGGCGTGGTCGTGGCGTCGATGTCGTGGCCATAGAGGCAGAGCCCCGCTTCCAGCCGCAGGGAGTCCCGCGCGCCCAGGCCGATGGCCATCGCGCCCGGCTCGGCCAACAGCTTGCGGGCCAGCCCGCCGGCCGCGGCCGCGGGGGCCGAGATCTCGAACCCGTCCTCGCCGGTGTAGCCGGATCGGGTGACGAAACAGGCAATACCCGCCACGTCGAGATAGGCGCCGGACATGAACGCCATGCCGGCAACGGCAGGGGCATGGCGGGCCAGGATTCCGACCGCCCCGGGGCCTTGCAATGCCACCAGCGCGCGATCATCCAAAGGTTCAACCGAGGCGCCCAAGTATTTGCGAAGATGGGAGGTATCGGCCTGCTTGCAGGCGGCATTGACGACCACGTAGAGATGGTCGTCGAAGCGCGCGACCATCAGGTCGTCGAGGATGCCGCCGCGCTCGTCGGTCAATTGGGTGTAGCGCACGCGGCCGGGCTTGAGCGCCAAAAGGTCGCCCGGCACCAGCGCCTCCAGCCGCTTGGCAGCGTCGGCGCCTTTGATCCGCAACTGGCCCATGTGCGAAACGTCGAACAGCCCCGCCGCGGCGCGGGTGTGCAGGTGCTCTTTCAGAATACCCAAGGGGTACTGCACCGGCATGTCGTAGCCGGCGAACGGCACCATCTTCGCGCCCAGTTCCACGTGCAACGCGTGGAGCGGCGTGCGCAGCAAGACTTGCTCGGGATGGGCGGCGGATTTCTGGTCGGACACGGCTGACGCTTCCCCGGCGGACATCGTTGAAGACGGCCATGCGTCCCGCCGGCACAGCACCGGTCCGGACGATGGCCGCCCCACTCTGTCCTGGCACCTGAGAGATTCGCGGAAATCCCGTTCCGCTTACTCCTTCGGTGGGTCGGCGCCTGCGCGCCGTCCGCTTTCCAGAGCGCCCTGGCCCAACCCGCGGTCCTTTTTGCCTGAGAGTTTCGGGGCCGTTGCTCCTTCGGCGCCGCCCCAGTTCCAGCGAACCGGGCGGTCTCTCCCGCGGGGGCTTGTCAGGCGGGCCAACCCTAGACCCGCGCCGTGGATTGTCAACTCGGAGGTGCGCTAGCCCGCGCGCCAATATTCGCGCCAATATTCATGCGCGTGGCCTGCCGGCACGCGCCCGGCTAAATCGCGGTCCTGAAGCGGCCCTGGACGGTCGTGGCCGCGACTACCGAGTGTCGCCGAAAGTCTTGGCCTCTTCGGTGTTGAGGCCCAAAAGCGAGTCGACCTTGCCCACGACCTGCGAGTTGACCGGCTTGTTGGACAGTTCGCTGAGAATCGATCGGGCCTCGGCGATCGCCATCGCCCGTGCGGCCGGGTCTTCGATCGCCAGGGCCTTTTGCATGGCCTGCGAGTAGGCGTTCAGTTGCCCGACGGTCGAATTGGGCGCGGCGTGCGCCAAGCCCTGCGGTGATGCATGGGCGGCGTTCAATTTGCCGAGCTGCGAGGCCGAGACACCCTGGTTCAGCGCGCCGGCTTTCGAGACGTCGGACTTATCCTTGCCCGAATTGTCGTCGGCCTTGTCCGACGCATTGGCGCTGGCATTGCCCTGACCGCCGCCATGGCCATTGCCGCCAGCATTGCCGTTTCCGCCGCCGTTGCCGTTGCCGCCGCCGTTACCGCCACCCCCGCCCCCGCCCCCACCCCCGCCACCTCCACCGCCTCCTTTGGCCAGCGCGGTCGCGGTGCCGTAATCGGCGGTGAACAGGCGCGAGTCGAGCGGCACGGCGGCGATTAACGCCGACGCGGCGGCCAGACAGGCAAGCCAAGCGTATGGGCGTAGGTTCGATTTTTTGCGTTCGCTCATGCTGCTCCTCCATTCCGATACTTGGACACGGTGCAGCCACCGCGCAGAACCTAGGCGCGGATTGCGGCAAGGAAGGGGCGTGGGTTGCCACATTCTTGTCGTTTCGAATCAGGCGCTTTGAAAAATTCAGCAAAATGCGAGGGAAAATCTATCCACTGTTCGGCACGGAGCGCGAAAGAAGCCCGCCGCTCCGCGCCCGGGGGACAGGGAGGCGGCGGGACCAGGTGAGGCGCCGCCCGCGAACTCGCGGGCGGCCGCCGGGGGACTTGCTAGTGGCGGACGGCGCGATGGCCGTGCCGCCCCTGGCCGTGGCGCGCGAACAGCTCGTCCGCGATCTTCTTCTGCTCGTCGCCGAGCGCGGCGTAGAGCGGCTTGAACGCGGTCAGCAGCTTCGCCTGGCGCTCCATGCGGACCTTGGCTAATTCCTGCATCCGCTCCATGCGCTCGACCGCGCCCGGGCGCACGATCGCGGGCGGCTCCTTGCCCGCGGCCTTGGCTTCGTCGGCCGCCTTCTTGCGCTCCTCGAACGCCTTCTTGCGCGCGGCCTGCATCGTCTCGACCCGCGTCTTCATCTCGCCGGCGTTGTCGCGCATCGTCTTCTCGAACGCCGCCCAGAGCGGCTCCTGGGCCGACGTGATCTTGAGCTCGGCCTTGAGGAACGCCAGCCGGCCGTCGATCCGCCCGAAGCTGCCGCTACGGGCGCGGTGGAAGCCGGGATGGTCCTTGTGCTCGCCCACGGCCGGCCCGCCGGCAACCTGGGCCAGGCTCGGAGACATGAAGGCGGCGCCGCCGCCCAGGCCGACGGCGATCGCCAGCACGGCCAGGGAAATCTTGGTCCTTGAGTTCATCGGAAAATCCTCCGTGGAAAGACGCGCGTTGTCCCCGTCGCAAATTTCCACGGACGACGAGGACGGCTCCTGCGCCGGCTTCCCGGCCCGGAGGATTAAATCGCGTTCATGTTCAGTGGCAGGAAACCGGCGATTTCAACAACTTGCGGCCACGGTCCGGCTCCGCCGCCCCGGCGCTTCCCGCCAGCTCGTCGATGATCGGGCAATCGGGCCGCTCGTCGCCGTGGCAGCGTTCCATCAGATGGGTCAGCGTGCGGCGCATGGATTTCAGCTCCTCCACGCGCCGGTCGATCTCGGCGATATGGCCCTCGGCCAGGCGCTTGACCGTGCCCGAGGCGCGGCGCTTGTCGCGCCACAGCGCCAGCAGCGCGCCCACGTCCTTGACCGAAAAGCCCAGCTTGCGCGCGCGCTGGATGAACCGCAGCGTCTGCAAATCGACGTCGTCGTAGTCGCGGTAGTTGCCCGGCGTGCGCGCCGCGCGGCGGATCAGGCCGATGCTCTCGTAATAGCGGATGGTCTTGGCCGGCACGCCCGAGCGCGCGGCCGCGTTGCCGATGTTCATGGCTTTTGCTCCTTTTCCACCCGTCGCCAGTGCCCGAGCCTGAGCGCGTTCGACACCACGCTCAACGAGCTCAACGCCATCGCCGCGCCGGCGAAGACGGGATTGAGCAGCCCGAGCGCCGCCAAGGGCAGGCCGACCACGTTGTAGATGAAGGCGAAGAACAGGTTCTGGCGCAGCACCGCCATGGTGCGGCGGCTAAGGTCGAGCGCGTCGGCCGCGAGGCGCGGATCGGGGCGCATCAGGGTCAGCCCCGCCGCTTCGCCCGCCACGTCGGCCCCGCCGCCGACCGCGATGCCGACATCCGCCGCCGCGAGCGCCGGCGCGTCGTTGACGCCGTCGCCAACCATGGCGACCACCCTGCCCTCGCGCTTGAGCCCGGCCACGATGCGCGCCTTGTCCTCGGGCAGCACCTCGGCGATCGTCCGGCCGACGCCCAGCTCCCTGCCCACTTCCTCAGCCGCGCCCCTGGCGTCGCCACTCAAGAGCACCGTGGCGATGCCGCGGGCCTGCATCGCGGCGATGGCCTCGCGCGCGCCGGCGCGGATCGCGTCGCCGTAGGTCAAAGAGCCCAGCAGGTCGAATTTGCGGACGCCGCTCGCCGCCGCCGCCCAAATCCTGGTCTCGCCCGGCTTTTCCAGCATGGAGCCGGACGGCTCGACGCCGATCTCGCGCATCAGCCGCGCGTTGCCGACCCTGATCTCGCGCCCATCCACCAGAGCGGCGAAGCCCTTGCCGGCGATGCGCGCGAAGCTATCGACCGGCGCCAGCGCCAGGCCGCGCGCCTTGGCCGCCGCTATCGTCGCCGCCGCCAGCGGGTGCTCGCTGCCCTGCTGCGCCGAGGCCACCAGCCGGATCAGCGCCGCCTCGTCGCCATCGGCCGCCCAGGCCGACATGAGCCGCGGCCTGCCCTCGGTCAGCGTGCCGGTCTTGTCGAACACCAGCGTGTCGACCGCGTGCGCGCGCTCCAACGCCTCGGCGTCGCGGATCAGGATGCCCGAGCGCGCGGCGGCGCCGAAGCCGACCATCAGCGCCGCGGGGGTGGCGAGGCCGAGCGCGCAGGGGCAGGCGATCACCAGCACCGACACGGCGTTGAGCACCGCCACTTCGTGGGCCGCGCCGGCGGCCAGCCAGAAGATCAGCGTCGCCAGCGCCAGGGCCAGCACCAGGGGCACGAACACGGCCGACACCCGGTCCACCATGCGCTGAACCGGCGGCTTCGAGGCCTGCGCCCCGTCCACCAGCGCGATGACGCGCGCCAGCATCGTGTCGCGGCCGATCGCCTCGACCCTGATCTGCAACAGCCCGTCGCCGTTGAGCGTGCCGCCCGCGACGCGGGCGCCCTGGGCCTTGTGCACGGGCATCGGCTCGCCGGTCAAAAGCGACTCGTCCACGTCACTGTCGCCGGCGGCCACCGTGCCGTCCACCGGCACGCGCTCGCCCGGCTTGACCACGGCGATGTCGCCGCGCCGGACCTCGGCGATCGGGATCTCGACCGCCGCGCCGCCGCGCATGACGCGCGCCGCGGCGGGCCTGAGCTGCATCAGCGCGCGGATTGCGGCGCCCGCGCCGCGCCGCGCCCGCGCCTCGAGGAATTTTCCAAGCAGCACGAAGGCGACCACCGCCGCGCCGGCCTCGAAGTAGAGCGGACCTTCGCCGCGCAGCACGTGCCAGGCGCTCAGGCCCCACGCGGCGGCGCCGCCGACCGCCACGAGCGTGTCCATGGTGCCGCCGCCGTGCCGGAGCGCCTTCCACGCGCCGATGTAGAATCGCCGACCCAGGACGAACTGGACGATGAAGGCCAGCACCATTTCCACGGGGCCGCCCAGATGCCAGTGCAGCCCCGCCATCCCAGCCAGCATCGGCACGACCAGCGGCAGGGTCAGCGCCATCGCCAGCGCCAGCTCGGTCAGGTCGCGGCGCTCGGTTATCAGGCGCTGGGCTTCGCGGTCCGGGCTTGGCGTCTCGGCGCGCGGCGCGGCCCGGTAGCCGGCGGCGTCGACCGCGGCGATCAGCGCCGCCATGCCGGCGTGCGACCCGGCGGCGAGATCGACCGCGGCGTGGCCGTCCGCGAGATTCACCCGCGCGTCAAGCACCCCCGGCACGGATTTCAGCGCCGCCTCGACCCGCGACACGCAGGCGGCGCAGGTCATGCCCGTCACGTCCAGGTCGAGCCGCGTGGCGGGCACGCCGAACCCGGCATCGGCCAGGGCCTTGACCGCGTCCTGAAGCCGCACGTCGCCGGCCGGCCTGATCTCGGCCCGTTCGGCCGCGAGGTTGACCGTGGCCTGGTCCACCCCGGCGACGGATTTGAGCGCGCGCTCCGCCCGCCGCACGCAGGAGGCGCAGGTCATGCCGGAGATCGGCAGGGATAGGGCAGTGGTTTGGCTCATGGCTGGCATGGAAGTAAACATTCCCAAGACTGGAAGGTCAAGGGGCGGCATTGTCCCACGCCTCCGCCCCTTGTGCCGGGCCGGCCCGCGCGCGACAGTCGGGGCCTGATTTCGCGGGAGCAACCATGCCAACCGTCAAGCCGATTCCCTACGACAAGGCGCCCAAGCCGGTGCGCGCCGTCTACGACGACATCATGGCCACGCGC
>JBQTIS010000378.1:0-9604 GCA_052387895.1 Rhodospirillales bacterium
GTTCTGCCGCTTGAAGGACTTCCGACGCATCGCGACGCGCTACGACAAGCTCGCCAGAAATTACCTCGCCGCCGTCTGCATCGTCGCCACCGTCATATGGTGGCTCGATTGAGTCTGGACCCTAGCAGGATAGGCGAGTAGAATCATTGATGGATAGAAGCAATAATATCTGCCATATATGAGAATACAAGGCTGTCGGCGCATTAGGCTGTGCGTTTTAATAGTCTGAATGCCTTGCGAGACTGATAGCTTCCCACTAGAGATTGCGCGAAAGCAAACGCTCGCTCATAAAGCTCGGCCAAACGTCCATGCCTAAGCGCACCGACATCGATTCGATCCTGATCGTCGGCGCCGGGCCGATCGTCATCGGCCAGGCCTGCGAGTTCGACTATTCCGGCGCGCAGGCCTGCAAGGCCCTGAAGGACGAGGGCTACCGCATCGTGCTGGTGAACTCGAACCCGGCCACGATCATGACCGACCCGGGCCTGGCGCACGCCACCTATATCGAGCCGATCACGCCGGGCATGGTCGCGCGCATCATCGAGAAGGAGCGGCCCAAGGCGCTGTTGCCCACCATGGGCGGGCAGACCGCGCTCAACACCGCCATGGCGCTCCACAGGGACGGCACGCTCAAGAAGTTCGGCGTCGAGCTGATCGGCGCCAAGGCCGAGGCCATCGCCAAGGCCGAGGACCGGCTGCTGTTCCGCCAGGCGATGGACCGCATAGGGCTGGAATCGCCGCGCTCGCAACTGGTCGAGTCGGTCGAGCAGGCGCGCGAGGCGCTCGCCCTGGTCGGCCTGCCGGCGATCATCCGCCCGTCGTTCACGCTGGCCGGCACCGGCGGCGGCATCGCCTACAACCGCGAGGAGTTCGAGAAGATCGTCGCCAACGGCCTGGCGCTCTCGCCGGTGCACCAGGCGCTGGTGGAGGAATCGCTGCTGGGCTGGAAGGAATTCGAGATGGAGGTGGTGCGCGACCGGGCGGACAACTGCATCATCGTTTGCTCGATCGAGAACGTCGACCCGATGGGCATCCACACCGGCGACAGCATCACCGTGGCGCCGGCGCTGACGCTGACCGACAAGGAATACCAGATCATGCGCGACGCCTCGATCGCGGTGCTGCGCGAGATCGGGGTGGACACCGGCGGGTCGAACGTGCAGTTCGCGGTCGACCCCGCGGACGGGCGGCTGGTGATCATCGAGATGAACCCGCGCGTCTCGCGCTCCTCGGCCCTGGCGTCGAAGGCCACCGGCTTTCCCATCGCCAAGGTCGCCGCGCGGCTGGCCGTGGGCTACACGCTGGACGAGCTGGCCAACGACATCACCGGCGTCACGCCCGCCTCGTTCGAGCCGACCATCGACTACGTGGTGGTCAAGATGCCGCGCTTTACCTTCGAGAAGTTCCCGGGCGCGGAGCCGATCCTGACCACCTCGATGAAGTCGGTCGGCGAGGCGATGGCGATCGGCCGCAGCTACGCCGAGGCGGTGCAAAAGGCGCTGCGCTCGATGGAGACGGGGCTCGACGGCCTCGATACGCCCGAGCTGCCCGGGCTTGCCGGCCCCGATCCCAAGACCGCGCTGATGACCGCCCTGGGCAAGCCCACGCCCGACCGCATCCTTCTGATCGCCGAGGCGCTGCGCCACGGCATTCCGGCCGACGAGATTTTCGCCGCCTGCAAGGTCGACAAGTGGTTCATCGAGCGCCTGGCCGAGATCGTGGCCGAGGAGGCGCGCGTCAAGCGCGACGGCCTGCCGGCCGACGCGCGCGGATTCATCCGGCTCAAGTCCATGGGCTTCTCCGACGCAAGGCTCGGCGCGCTTTCCGGGCATTCCGCCGGCGACGTGGCGGCCCTGCGGCGCAAGCTGGGCGTGGCGCCGGTCTACAAGCGCATCGACACCTGCGCCGGCGAGTTCGCCTCGCGCACGCCCTATCTCTATTCCTGCTACGAGGGCGACGGGCTCGGGCCCGCGGAATGCGAGGCCGAGCCCAGCGCGCGCGACAAGGTGGTGATCCTGGGCGGCGGGCCCAACCGCATCGGCCAGGGCATCGAGTTCGACTATTGCTGCGTCCACGCCGTCTACGGCCTCGGCGAGGCGGGCTACGAGACCATCATGGTCAACTGCAACCCCGAGACCGTCTCGACCGACTACGACACCTCCGACCGCCTCTATTTCGAGCCGCTGACCGACGAGGACGTGATCGAGTTGATCCGGGTGGAGCAGCGGCGCGGGCGGGTCAAGGGCGTGATCGTGCAGTTCGGCGGCCAGACGCCGCTGAAGCTGGCGGCGGCGCTGGACAAGGCGGGCATCCCGATCCTCGGCACCTCGCCCGACGCCATCGACCTGGCCGAGGACCGCGAGCGGTTCCAGGCGCTGGTCGAGAAGCTGAAGCTGCGCCAGCCGGTCAACGGCGTGGCCTATTCCGAGGCCGAGGCCGCCGCGGTGACCGAGCGCATCGGCTATCCCGTGGTGATCCGCCCCTCCTATGTGCTGGGCGGGCGCGCGATGGAGATCGTCCACGACCCGCAAGGGCTCGCCCGCTACATGCGCGACGCGGTCAAGGTGTCGGGCGCCAGCCCGGTGCTGATCGACTCGTACCTCCAGGACGCGATCGAGGTGGACGTGGACGCGGTCAGCGACGGCCAGGACGTCTATGTCGCCGGCATCATGGAGCATATCGAAGAGGCCGGCATCCACTCCGGCGATTCGGCCTGCGCGCTGCCGCCGCATTCGCTGTCGGCCAAGCTGATCCAAGAGCTGCGCCAGCAGACCGAGATCCTGGCCAAGGCGCTGGGCGTGGTGGGGCTGATGAACATCCAGTTCGCCATCAAGGACGGCGAGGTCTACATCCTCGAGGTCAACCCACGCGCCAGCCGCACCGTGCCGTTCGTCGCCAAGGCCACGGGCGTGCCGATCGCCAAGATCGCCGCGCGCGCCATGGCCGGAGAGGCGCTGAAGAGCTTCAAGCTGCCGCGCGCCGCCGGCGCCACCGGCCAAGGGGAAAAACACGTCGCGGTCTAGGAGGCGGTGTGCCCGTTCGCGCGCTGCCCCGGCGTGGACGTGATGCTGGGGCCCGAGATGCGCTCGACCGGCGAGGTGATGGGCATCGACCGCAAGTTCGACCGCGCGTTCGCCAAGTCGCAGCTGGGCGCCGGCATCGACCTGCCGGAAGCGGGCAAGGTGTTCGTGTCGGTGCGCGACCGCGACAAGAAGGCGCTGATCGCGCCGTGCCGGCGGCTGGTCGAGATGGGCTTCACGCTGATCGCCACGCGCGGCACCGCGGCGTACCTCAAGGCCGCCGGCCTGCCGGTCGAGCTGGTGAACAAGGTGCGCGAGGGCCGCCCGCACATCGTCGACGCCATGGTGTCGGGCGACATCGCGCTGATGTTCAACACCACCGAGGGCGCGGCGGCGATCGCCGACAGCTTCGAGCTTCGGCGCACCGCGCTGATGCGCAACCTGCCCTATTACACCACCATCGCGGGGGCCAAGGCGTCGGTCGAGGCGATCGCCGCCTTGAGGGCCGGGCGGCTTGAAGTGGCGCCGCTACAAAGTTACTTTAAGTCGCCCTTCTGACAGAGGGCCTGGCCGGGCCTGGTTCGCCGAAAGCGTTCCGGGCCGTTCCATTGCCGCCGGCCGCGATGCGTGGAAACGGCCAAGAGAAAATGGCCCAGGGAAAAATGGCCAAGAGCAGGCGATGAGCAAGGTTCCGATGACTGCGGCGGGGTTCGCCCGGCTGCAGGAGGAAATGAAGCGTCTCAAGACGGTCGATCGGCTCGAGGTGATCAAGCAGATCGCCGACGCGCGCGACCACGGCGACATTTCCGAGAACGCCGAGTACCACGCCGCGCGCGAACGCCAGGGCTTCATCGAGGGCAGGCTCGCCGAGCTCGAGGACAAGATCAGCCGCGCCGAGGTGATCGACCCCTCGACGCTCAGCGGCAAGAACGTGAAGTTCGGCGCCACCGTGACGCTCGAGGACGAGGAGACGGAGGAAAAGGCCACCTACCAGATCGTCGGCGAGGACGAGGCCGACATCAAGGAGCGGCGCCTCAGCATCACCTCGCCCTTGGCGCGCGCGCTGATCGGCAAGAAGGTCGGCGAGTCGGTCGAGGTCTCGACCCCGCGCGGCTCGAAATCCTACGAGATCACGCGCGTAAGGTTCGTGTAGGCGTAAGCCCTCAATACCCCTTCGCGCGGTCCACCTGGTTGATCAGCGGCTTGCCGGCACGGGCGCGGCGGATGTTCTCGACCACGAGCTCGGCCGCCGTGTCGGCGCCGCCGGTCGAGGCGACGTGCGGGGTGATCAGGATTTTCGGGTTGTTCCAGAACGGATGGTCCTGGGGCAGGGGCTCGGTGTTGAACACGTCGAGCGTCGCGCCCGCGATCCGGCCGCTTTCGATCGCCGCCAGCAGGTCGGCCTCGTTGAGATGCCCGCCGCGGCCCAGATTGACGATGTACGAGCCCTGCGGCATGGCGTCGAACAGCTTCTTGCCGACGATGCCCTGGGTCTCGGGCGTCAGCGGCAACAGGCCGATCACGATGCTGCACTTCGAGGCCATCCGGTAGAGCCCGCCGGGCCCGTGGAAGCACTCCACGCCCTCGATCGTCTTGGGGCCGCGCGACCAGCCGCACACCTTGAAGCCGACGGTCCCGAGCAGCTTGGCCGCCGCCGCGCCCAGCACCCCCAGGCCCATCATCCCCACGGTGCGCTGCGCGGCCGGCCTGGGGATGATGTAGTCCCACTTCTTCAGCCGCGAGTTGCGCTCGTGCACGTCGAGCGAGCGGTGATAGCGCAGCGCCGTCAGCACGCAGAACTCGGCCATCGCCCGGCTCAACACCGCGTCCACCAGCCGCGCGATCGCCACGCGGGGCGGCAGCTTGTTCATGTCGAGCTGGTTGACGCCCGCGCCCAGGGACTGGATCGCCCTCAGGTTCTTGAACTGGTCCAGGCCCTCTTGCGGCGGGCGCCACACCATGGCGAAGTCGATGTCGTCGGCCTTGCCGAAATTCGGATAGACCCGCAGATCGAGGTCGGGCATCAGCTTGGTCAGTGGCCCGCGCCATTCCTCCGGGTCGTCCAGATTGCTGCAAAACAGAACGGCGCCCATTCCGGTTCCTCCCCTTCCCTTCCCTTGCGGCGGCGATGCTGAAAGCGGACCGGCGGCCGCCGATCAACGCTGCGTCATTCCCTTTTCGATGAAGCTCATTCCGCGTCGATCGGCACGCCCGGCAGAAGCTTGGCGCTGCGGATCGCGAGCGCCGACTTGACGTGGCTGACATTGGGCGCCGAGGTCAGCCGGGTGGTCAGGAACTGCTGATAGGCGTCCCAGTCCTTCGCCACGATCTTCAACAGAAAGTCGGTCTCGCCCGCCAGCATGTGGCACTCCCGCACCTCGGGCCAGGACTTGACCAGCGCCTCAAACTTCTCGAGATCCCCCTCGGCCTGGCTGCTCAAGCCCACCTGGGCGAACACGGTGACGCCGAAGCCCAGCTCCTTGGCGTCCACCGTGGCGTGGTAGCCCAGGATCAGGCCGGCCTCTTCCAGCGCGCGCACGCGCCTGAGGCACGGAGGGGCCGAGATGCCGGCGCGCTTGGCCAGATCGACGTTGGTCATGCGTCCGTCCTCCTGCAAGTCGCGCAGGATGCGCCGGTCGATGCGGTCGAGCCGCACCCGCTTCTTTCGGTTGGTTTCCTGTGCCTCGGCCATCTTGAAATAATATTACACGGGCCGGGCGGGCCGCCAAGCCCGGGCCTTGGGCCGGCGCTAGTCGCGGTATTGCGGCTCCTCGCGGTCGAGGATGCGCTTCAGGGCCGCGAAATGCCGCGCCCCCTGGTCCAGCTCCTGGGCCATCTGGCGGGCCGTCGCCGCGATCATCGCGGGATCCAACTTGCGCAAGGGCAGGCCGGTCGAGCGCGCCAGCACCTGCGCGGTCGCGGCGCGTTCGAGGTAGTACAGGTCGTCGAACGCGGCGGCCACGCTCGGCCCCACCACGACGACGCCGTGGCTGGCGAGGAAGGCGATCGAGCGGTTGCCCAGGGACGCGGCGA
This sequence comes from Rhodospirillales bacterium, assembly GCA_052387895.1. Lineage (GTDB taxonomy): Bacteria > Pseudomonadota > Alphaproteobacteria > JAEULC01 > JAEULC01 > JAEULC01. The sequence continues at coordinate 6,054 of JBQTIS010000378.1, forward strand.
TCCGGTCGCCCTCGCTGTCGCTGAGCGCCACGCCGTTGTAGCGGTCGTCGTAGGCGATGCGGTCGTGGAAGCGCAGCGCGTTCTGCTCGCACATCTCGAGCCGCCCGCCCTCGACCATGCACAGCGCCAGGGCGCAGGGCATGTGCGTGTGCATCACGCAGCGCGCGTGCGGCGCCTTCAGGTGGATGCGCGAGTGGATGTAGAAGGCCGTCGGCTCGACCGACTCCTTGCCCTCCAGCACCCTGCCCGCGGCGTCGCACAGCGCCAGCGACGAGGCGGTGATCTCGGACCAGTGCCAACCCCAGGGATTGACCAGGAAGCGGTCGTTGCGCCCGTCCACCGCGACCGAGAAATGGTTGCAAATGCCTTCGTGCAGGCCCAGCCGCGCCGCCCAGCGCACGGCGGCGGCCAGATCGACGCGAAGCCGTCGGATATCGGCGGACATGCGGGGCTCCCGGGCGCGCGCGCCAGAGTAGAACGAACCGGCCGCGGGCGACAATCGCGGGGCGCGCGGGCGTGGATTGCGCTTGCCGACGCGGGCGCGGGGTCCGTATCGTGGCGCGCCATCCGACCGAAAGAGGCCCGCCATGATCCCCCGCTACAGCCGCCCCGCGATGGCGGCGATCTGGGACCCGGAGCAGCGCTATCGCATCTGGTTCGAAATCGAGGCCCATGCCTGCGACGCGCAGGCCGCGCTGGGCGCGATTCCCAAGTCCGCCGCCAAGGCGGTGTGGGCGCTGGGCCGCGGCAAGGCGGACCCCGAGCGCATCGACGCGATCGAGCGCACCACGCGCCACGACGTGATCGCGTTCCTGACCGACCTTGCGGAACACGTGGGCCCGGAAGCCCGCTTCGTGCACCAGGGCATGACTTCGTCCGACGTGCTGGACACCTGTTTCGCCGTGCAGCTGTCGCGCGCGGCCGACATCCTCTTGGCCGACATCGACGGCCTGCTGAAGGCGCTAAGGAAACGCGCGCTGGAGCACAAGCTGACGCTGTGCGCCGGCCGCAGCCACGGCATCCACGCCGAGCCCACGACCTTCGGCCTGAAGCTGCTCGGTCACTACGCCGCCTTCGCCCGCTGTCGCGAGCGCCTGGCGGCGGCGCGGCGCGAGATCGCCACCTGCGCCATCTCGGGCTCGGTCGGCAATTTCGCCAACATCGACCCGCGGGTCGAGGCGCATGTGGCGAAGAAACTAGGCCTCGCGGTCGAGCCGGTCTCCACCCAGATCGTCCCGCGCGACCGCCACGCCATGTTCTTCGCCACTTTGGCCGTGATCGCCGGCTCGATCGAGAACCTGGCGCTGGAAGTCCGCCATTTGCAGCGCAGCGAGGTGCGCGAGGCCGAGGAGTTCTTCCACCGGGGGCAGAAGGGCTCGTCCTCGATGCCGCACAAGCGCAACCCCGTGCTGTCGGAGAACCTGACCGGCCTGGCGCGGCTGGTGCGCGGCATGGCGGCGCCGGCGCTCGAAAACGTGGCGCTGTGGCACGAGCGCGACATCTCGCACAGCGCGGTCGAGCGCGTGATCGGCCCGGACGCCACCATCGCGCTCGACTTCGCGCTGGCGCGCCTGACCGGCCTGATCGAGAAGCTCCTGGTCTATCCCAAGCGGATGCTGGAGAATCTGGAATTGGGCGGGGGCCTGGTGCATTCGCAGCGCGTGCTGCTGGCGCTGACGCAGGCCGGCATGAGCCGCGAGGCGGCCTATGCCCGCGTGCAGGAAGCCGCGATGCGCGCCTTCGCCGGCAAGGGGAATTTCATCGACCGCTTGAAGCGCGACCGGCGGGTAGCCAAGCGTCTGGACGCGAAGAAACTCAAGTCGTTGACGGACTGGCGCTACCACACCAAGCACGTCGATACGATCTTCAGGCGCGTGCTGGGGTAGGAAAGCCAACCACAGAGACACAGAGGCGCGGGGCGGAAACGAAATGCGCGGCCCAAGGCCGCGCGGGATGTCGGTTCCTCTCGGTGTCTCTGTGGTGAATTCTTTTCCTGGCGCCGCCTATTGGCAATCCACCACCGACACGTCGTAGATCGGGTGCTCCAGCGCCGAGAGCGCCGGCGACGACGCGAACATCCAGCCGGCGAACACGCGGGCCGGCCGCTCGCCGGGCCTGAGCTCGCGGATTTCCATGTAGGCGGCGCTTTCCGGCGGCTCCTCGGGCGGGCGCTTGTCGCAGGCGCGCGCCGTGATCTCGAGCGTGCCGAAGCGCACGGGCTGGCCGAGCGGCGCCCTGATGGTGCTGATGCGCGCGGTGATCTTGTCCAGGCCCTGCAACACGGCGGCGTCGGCCGCCAGCGCCGCCCCGGCGACGCCGGCCGACAGCGCCGCCATAACGGGAACGACAAGAAGACGGAAGCTCAACGCCGGAGCGCCGCCCCGCCGCGGCAACGCGGACTCACTTCTTCTGCTCGTCGTCGCCCACCGCCAGCTGCACGATCTTGGTCACCAGGTCCTCGACCGAGACCGCGTCCTTGGTTTCGGCGATGCTGTCGCCGGCTTTGAGCATCTCCTTCGACTGGCCGGGCACGATCTTCACGTATTTGTTGCCCAAGAGCCCGTCGGTGGTGATCGACGCCTTGGTGTCCTTGGGCAGCTTCAGATCGGGCGCCACGGTGATCTGCATGATCACCTGGAACGTGCCGGGATCCAGTCTCATGCCCGCGACGCGGCCGATCGTCACCCCCGCCACCTTCACCTCGGCGCCGTCCTTTATGGTGCCGATCTTGTGGAAGCGCAGGTTCAGCGCGTAGCCCTGGACGGTCTTGACCTTGCTGCTGGCGTAGGAGATGTGGACGAAGCCGTAGCCGATCGCCAGCACCAGCAGGCCGACCAGGATTTCCAGCGTCCGGCGTTGCATTTTCGGCATGGACGCCTCCCTATTTCGACTGCGCGGTGGAGAAGATGATGCGGCCCACCAGCTCTTCCAGCGCCACCACGCCCTTGGCCCGGTCGATCTTGCCTCCGGGCGGGATCGCGTCCTTGGCCTTGCCGGGGGTCAAAAGGACGAACTTGCCGCCCAGCAGGCCGTCGGACGAGACCTCGGCCTCGGTGTCCGTCGGCAGCTTGACGTCGGAGCGGATGGTCAGCTCCAGCACCGCGTCGTAGGTTTCCGGGTCCAGCTTCTGGCTGACGATGGTGCCGACCTGAAGGCCGGCGATGCGCACCGCGTTGCCCTCGCCCAGGCCGCCCACCTTGTTGAAGCGCACCGACACGACATAGCCGTCGGCGGTGGTCACCTGGCTGCTGGCATAGACGGTGTAGATGCCCGAGACGCCGAGGAGCAGCATCACCGCGCCCATCATCATTTCGACCGTTTTCTGGCTCATGGCTTGGGTTCCCTTGGGCCGCCGCTATTTCTTCTTCGCCGGATCGGTTTCGCTCTTCTTGCGCTGGCCCTCGGCGTAGGCGACGATCTTTTCGATCAGCTCCTCGACGATCACCGCGTCCTGCAGGAAGCCGAAATGCCCGCCGGGCTTGAGGTTGTTGGCGTCGCCGCCGACCAGGATCTCGAGGTACTTGCCGCCGAGCAGGCCGTCGGTGTGGATC
>JBQTIS010000379.1:0-2293 GCA_052387895.1 Rhodospirillales bacterium
TTCTCCTCGGCCGCGGCGCCGGCCGCGAGAAAGATCAACGCCCCGCCGATCGCGGCGAGCGAGCGCAGCCTGAGGAATGTCGGGGTCACGCGGCGATCCCTGTCTGGTCCGGTCCTTGCACAGGCCGGATCAGGATAGACTCATGCGACCGCGCGGCAAACCGGGCGACGCCGCTTGACAGGCGGCCGAACGCGCGGCGCTATGGCGCATTGCACAAGGCCGGATCGGCGGCCAGGGCGGAGGATCGCGATGACCGGATCGAGAAATTGGCTTGGATTTACGGCGGCGTTGGGCGCGGCGCTCGCCGCGGCGGGGCCGGCGCTCGCGCATACCGGCCTGCAAACCGGCGGCGGGTTTGCCGCCGGGTTCGCCCACCCGTTGCTGGGCGTCGATCACATGCTGGCGATGGTGACGGTCGGCGCATTGGCCGCCTCCGCAGGTGGCCGGGCGCTATGGACGCTGCCGCCGATTTTCATGGGCGTGATGGCTTTGGGCGGGGCGCTGGCGATGGCGGGCGTCGCGCTGCCGGCGGTCGAGCAAGGGATTGCCGCGTCGCTGGTGGTTTTCGGCGCTATGCTGGCTACCCGGGTCGGGCTGCCGACGCCGGCGGCGATGTTGGTGGTCGGCGCGTTCGCGCTGCTCCACGGCCATGCCCATGGGGCCGAATTGCCCGCGATGAGCTCCGAATCGGCCTATGCGGCCGGGTTCGTGCTGGCCACCTTCCTGCTGCACGCCGCCGGTATCGCGGCCGTGTTCGGCCTGGCGCTACTGCGGGGCTGGGCCGAGCCGCTCGCCCGGCTGGCCGGCGGCGCGGTGGCGGCCGGCGGCGCGGCGCTGCTTCTGGCGTGAAACCGCGAAAGATCAGATGGTTATTGGGATGGAGCGGGTGAAGGGAATCGAACCCTCGTCGTAAGCTTGGGAAGCTTCTGCTCTGCCATTGAGCTACACCCGCGGCCCAAGGGCCGACTCAATGGGCCAACTCTAAGGGCAGGGCCGCGCGCGGCGCAAGCAGTGGGCGCGAAAGGGGTGCGCCGCAAATGGCTTGACGGCTTTGGCGCGGTGGATAACCCGGATTGGCCCTGTGGTTCCCAGGGTTTGCCGTATTTTATCGAATTTGCGCCGGTTGGTTGTCGCCGCTGCGGCTCGCGGCGTCTGTGCCTCCGGTGCCACAGCGACCGCCGAATAGGGGCCCAAGGCCGCAGGATTTAAGGATTTTCGCTTGATTGTTGTGTAGCCACGGAATAACTGAAAATCGGTGGCATCTAGGGTAGGGCCGAAACGCCAGCGCGCCCCGCGCGGTGGCGGGTCTTGATCGTATTGAAGCGGGAGAGTGTGCGCATGAAAATCTTGAAAATGGCTACGGTCATGACTGCGGCATTGCTGCTTGGAGCGTGCGGCATGCTGGCGGATGGCTCGTCCCGGAAGGATCTGGCGAAGCTGAAGCCGTCGGGGACGACGTTCAACTCTTACCTGGCCGCGGAATACCTGGAGCTTTCGACCTACGAAGAGAAAGTCGAGTACGACTGGCAGGATTCCGAGAAATGGGCCGACAAGGGCCTGGCGGCGGCGGCGAACAAGGCCGTGCTGCCCGAAGACCCGAAGAGCAAGACCTGGGACGGCCTGCCTTCGGCGGCCGTCGGTCCGCTGTCGGCGGCGCGTCAGCGCCTGATGGCGGCGCTCGACAAGAGCGGCCGCGACAAGGCGCCCAAGGCCGCCGCCCGCGCCCAGGTGATGTACGACTGCTGGGTGGAGGAAGAGGAAGAGGCTTGGCAGAAGGCGCGCATCGCCTACTGCAAGGGCGAGTTCGAGAAGGCGTTGGCCGTGGTCGAGCGCGCGCTCGGGCCCGCGCCGCCGCCGGCCCGGGCCCCGGCTCCGACCGCGGCCCCGGCCCCGGCTCCGATGGCGCCGGCGAACTTCATCGTCTACTTCGACTTCGACAGCGACAAGCTGAACCCGGCCGGCATGAAGGTCGTGGACGACGCGGCTGCCGAGTTCAAGAAGCGCGGCCGCGCCAGCATCACGCTTGCCGGCCACACCGACAAGTCGGGCAGCTCGGCCTACAACCAGCGCCTCAGCAAGCGTCGCGCCGACGCCGTGCTGTCGGCCCTGGTGGCCCGCGGCGTGCCCGCCAGCGTGGTGACGGAGCAGGCCTTCGGCGAGGATCGCCCGGCCGTTCCCACCGCCGACGGCGTGAAGGAAGCGCGTAACCGCCGCGTCGAGATCAATAACCCCTAATCTCGACCGGCCTGCGCCGAATCATTCCCGCCCCCGTCCCACAACGACGCGGGGGGGT
>JBQTIS010000380.1:0-4374 GCA_052387895.1 Rhodospirillales bacterium
GGCGGCCGGTCGTGAGCCGCCGGCGGCTCATGCGATTCGCGGAGCGTCATATGACCTGATTGCGCAGGCTCGTTTCGCCCCGCCACAGCCGGTCGAGGTTGTCCTGCAGGACGTCCAGCATGTTGTCCTCGTATTTGCGCGTCTCGCCGGCGGTGTGCGGCGTTATCAGGACGTTCGGAATGTCCCAAAGCGGCGACGATGCCGCAAGCGGTTCCTCTATGCTGACGTCGACCGCCGCGCCGGCGATGGCGCCCGCGGCCAACGCCTTGATTAATGCCGGTTCGTCGACGCAGCGCCCGCGCGCCACGTTCACCAGGAAAGCCGACTTCTTCATCGCCGCCAGGGCCGTGGCGTCGATGAGATTTTCGGTTTCCCGGGTCAAGGGACAGGTCAGCGCCACGAAATCCGCATCCGGAAGCAGTGCCTTCAGTTCGCCGAGGCCATGGATCGAGTCGGCATGCCCCTTGCCGGCGCTAGGATCGCGGCGGAAGCCGACGACATGCATGTCGAACGCCTTGGCGAGCTGCGCCAGCCGCCCGCCGATGCCGCCCAACCCGACGACGATCACGGTCTTGCCGCCCAACTCGTCCTCGCGTCGCTCCAGATCGCCGATCATGCCGCGCCAGATATGCTTGGCCTGGTTGTCGCGGGCTTCCGGCAGCTTGCGGCAAAGCGCCAGAATCAGCGCCATGGCGTGCTCCGCGACGGCCCGCGCGTTGACACCGCGCGCGCTGGCGAGGCGAATGCCGCGTTCGATCAGCGCATCCCTGGGAAACTGATCGACGCCCGCGCCGATCGACTGGATGAAGCGGAGCTTCTTGGCCCGCTCCAACAGATCGTTGCTCCACAGCCCGGAAACGACCAGGGCGTCGGCTTCGCCGATGCGGCGGCCGATCTCGTCGCGGGTCCTGACCTCAAAACTGCGGATGCCCGGCCTGCGGCGTTCGTACCGCGCCTGCAGTTGATAGGCGACATGCGCGAAGCAAACAACCAGTCGATCCTTCGGCGGAAGCATGCTGATTTTTTCCTATGCCTTGCGATTTCAGGTACGGTGCCGTGATGAACTCGGCCAGCCCCACCAGATCCTGGTCCTTTTCCAGAATGCGCCGGTACTTGGCGATATAGGTCGTCGCCTCGCGTATGCCCTCCCAATTCGCCGGCGCGAAGTACATGCAAGCTCGTCGCCGGCGCGCCATCCCTCGAACAAGCGACGCTCGGGCGTCTGAATCTGCAGCGCACCGACGCTCAAAGGCCCGCGTCCAGCGCCGGACCTGGCCTGGGAATCGAGCGGCCGTGAACTCGGGGACTGACCAGGCCCATTTCGATCAATACGCGAAGGCCCCGGCTATCCGTGTTGTCTCGGGCATATCGGGCTGGCCGCAAGGATTCATGGCAACGTTGCAATTCGACGATAGGCCGCGGCCGGCGACGGAGTCAATCGTCGCAGCAGAAGGCGCCGATCCGCAAGCCGGGTTGCATGACGCCGCCCGGCAATGTCAATTTCTGTCCGGGAACGGCAAAAAGGCGGGCCATGACCAAACGTACGGCTATCTTTACCGATATCGATTACGACAAGGACGGCAAGCAGGTCGACTGGCTGCACCTGCCGCATTCCGTCACCCGCTCGGCCTACGGCACCATCGCGTTGCCCATTGCGGTCGTGAAGAACGGCAAGGGCCCCACCGTGCTTCTCATGGCCGGCAACCACGGCGACGAATACGAAGGACAGATCGCCCTGTGCAAGCTGATTCGCGCGCTGGAGCCGGAGCAGATAGGGGGCCGGGTCATCGTCATGCCGGCCGCAAACCTGCCGGCGGCGATGGACGGGGCGCGAGTATCGCCGATCGACCAAGGCAACCTCAATCGCGCCTTTCCGGGCGATCCCGAGGGCACGCCCACCTTCGCTATCGCGCACTACATCGACAGTGTGCTCTATCCGATGGCCGACTTTTGCCATGATCTGCATTCCGGCGGATCGTCGCTCGATTACGTGCCGTTCTGCTCGATTCGCCAGAGCGGCGACGCCGCGCTCGACGCGCGGGCGCTGGCGGCGTTAAAGGCGTTCGGCGCGCCGGTGGGGTTGATCTGGGCCTATGCGCCCGAGCAGCGCCTGTCATCCGCGGCTGCGGCGCGCCGAGGCCTGGTGGCGCTCGGCGGAGAGTTCGGCGGCGGTGGGCGCGTGGAGATTCTCAACATAGAGATGGTTGAGCGCGGGGTGCGTAACTTCCTAGCCCACGCTGGCGTACTCCAGGGCGAGAAGCCCGCACCGCTCGCGAAGCCCGCGCGGCTGATGGAAGTGGCAAGCCGCAACTATTACGTCTACGCGCCCGAGCCCGGGCTGTTCGAACCGTTCGTGGAGCTGGGCGCCGACGTTGAGAAAGGCCAGCCCTGCGGCCAAGTGCATTTCGTCGACAACCCGGTGCGAGCGCCTGTGCCTTGCGATTTCCGGGCATCGGGCATGGTGATCTGCCAGCGGCATTTCGGGCGGGTCGAGCGCGGCGATTGCGTCGCGCATCTGGCGACCGATGTATCGCGGTGAGTCCCAGCGGGCTTGCCGGTCATCGCTCAGAAGTTCGGCTTCTTGGCACCCATGCCGCGCATGAAGCGGTCGCGGATCTGCGCCGGGTCGCGCTCGGTCTGCTCCACTGCCGGTTCGCCGTCGATGCGCGCGGCGACCAGCCAAGGCCCATCGGCTGCCAGCGTCCGGTCCATCAGCTTCTCGAACGCGTTTTCGTCGTCGGCCCAGGCGCTACGGTCGATGCCGGCGCCGCGCGCCATTGCCACGATGTCGGCGCCGGCGGCGGTGGACGTGGGCTGCGAGCCGGTGATCTGGTAGCTGCCGTTGTCCATCACCACGATCGCGAGGTTCTTCGGCCGCAGCATGGCGATCGTCGTCAGCACTCCCAGCTGCATCAGGATCGAGCCGTCGCCCTCCAGCGCGAACACCTTGCGTTGCGGTTGGGCCAGCGCCACGCCTAGCGCTATCGGCACCGCGAGGCCCATAGAGCCAAGCATGTAGAAGTTCTGCGGCCTTCGCCCCGCGGCCCACAGGTCGAAATTCGTGTTGCCAATGCCGCCGATCACCGCCTCGTCGCGCTTCAGCTTCGTCACTAGGCGCTTGGTGATGTCGAAGCGGTTCAACACCTTGGCGTTGCCGCGGCCGCGCTGTTCCATGTCCACGCTCATGGGCTTCCTCACTTCTTCAAGACTTTGCCGCCAGTCAGAAGCGGCGAAAAAATCAGCGCGGCCGGGGCCTGGGTCATGACCGCCTGCTTGATGGTGCGGTCGGTAATGAACTCGACCTGGTCTAGCCGCTCGATCGTATGGTGCTCCATCGCCAGCGAGTCCAACACCGGCCGCATCGTTCGGCAGGTCAAGGCCTGGCCCAGGTTGAACTCGCCCAGCGTGCCGCGCTCAGAGATCACCATCACCACGGGGATCTGAAACGGCACGGCGAGCGAGGCGAGCGCATTGGCCAGCGTGGCGAAGCCGCTGGTCTGCATCAAGACTACGCCACGCATGCCCGCCATCCACGCACCGGAGACCACGCCGACCGCCTCTTCCTCGCGCGTGCAAGCGAAGGAGATAAAGCTCTTGTCGCCCCTGACCGCGTCGATCAACGGTCGCAGCACGTTGTCAGGAACGTAAGCGACCAGCCTCACCTGGTTCTGCTTGAAGACGTCGCGCACGATTTCGTGCCACGCGCGTTCGGCCATGGTCCGCCCCCGATTCCCTTTCCTCTATAATAGCGCGACTTGGTGGCGCTTGAGCACGCGATAGACAAGCGCCAACGGCAGGATGGTCGCTAGGATCAGCACCGTGGCGGTGGCCGCCGCCATGCCCGCGCCGGTGCCTTCGAGCGCCCGGAACATCTCGACCGTCATTGTCGACCATTGGCCGCTATAGAGCACGACCGTGGCACTGAGCTCGGAGGTGATGGTGACCCAGGTCAGGATCGTGCCGCCGATCACCCCGCCGGCCATCAGCGGCACGGTGAGCTGGAAGAACGTCCGTGCGGGCGAGATGCCCAGGTTCACCGACGCTTCCTCCAGGCTGGGATCGATCTGGTGCAAGATCGCGGCGCTGGCGCGCACGTTGAACGGCAGCTTGCGAATCATGTAGGCGAGCACCAAGATCAGCCAGCCGCCCGTCAGGATCAGAAATCCGCTGTTGAACGAGATCACCAGGCCGATGCCCAGCACCGTCCCGGCCACGGCGAAGGGCGCCATCGCCACCACGTCCAGCAGATCGGCGAGGCGCGAGCGGTAGCGCGTCAGCACATAGCCGATCGGCACGCCAATCAGCGCGGCCCCGGCGGCGGCGGCGGTGGCCAGGGTGATGGTGTTGATCAGCGGCCGCTGGCCGCGGTCGAGC
>JBQTIS010000381.1:0-3088 GCA_052387895.1 Rhodospirillales bacterium
ACGATCGGGACGACGGCGGGCGCTCGGCTCGTCGGCAATTCGCTCGCCAATGTGCTGCAAGGGAATTCCGGCAACGACATATTGAACGGGGGCGGCGGGGCCGACACGATCGACGGCGGCTCGGGGAGCGACACTATCGACGGCGGATCGGGCGCCGACACGATGACCGGCGACGCCGGCAACGACACTTTCTACATCGACAATGCCGGCGACGTGGTCGTCGAGTCCGCGGGCGGCGGCACCGCCGACCGGACGGTCTTCGCCGGGGTCAGCGCGTCGATCCAGGCCAATATCGAAATTCTCGAAGTAACGGGCTCCGGCAACCTGTCGCTGACGGGCAGTTCCGGGGTCGACACTTTGGTCGGCGGCGCGGGCAACAACTACCTCGACGGCGGCGCGGGCGCCGACGCCCTGGTCGGCGCCGCGGGCACCGACACCTACATCGTCGACAACGCAGGCGACGTGGTGACCGAGGTCATCGGCGCGTTCAGCGTGCCCAATGGCTGGACCCTCAGGGGCACCGCCGACCTCAACGGCGACGGCGAGACCGATATCCTGGTGACCAACGGCACGGACAAGAACGAGATCTGGTTCCTGGCCGGCGGCGCGGTCTCTTCGACCGTCATGGTGCCGTTCTTCAGCACGCAATGGCCGGCCGTGGGGTTCGCCGACGTCGACGGCGATGGCGACAAGGATGTTCTCTACGACGACACGATGGACCCGGGCCAGTACGGCATCATCTTGAACGGCAGCGGAATGCCGACCGGCGCGGGCATGGGCACTATGGGCCGCACGCCCGACGCCGTGATGTCGCTGAGCGGCACCGACGACGGCTACGACACGGTGCAATCCTCCGTCAGCTTCACCCTGCCGGCCGGCGTCGAGGTCCTTACGCTGACGGGCGCCGGCGCGATCAACGGCACGGGCAACGCGCTGGGCAACGTCATCGCGGGCAACAGCGGGGCGACCACGCTGACCGGCGGCGCGGGCATGGACACGCTGACCGGCGGCGCGGGTGCGGACCTGTTCACGTTCGACGACGGCGACAGCTCGGCCGCCTCGAACATGCACGACCTGATCGCCGACTTCGCCGTGGGCACGGACTTGCTGAATTTGGCGCCGATCGACGCCAATACCAGCAGCGGCGAGGACAACGCGTTCAGGTTCCTGGGCACCGCCGCGTTCGACGGCTTGGCCGGGGCGCTGCGCTACGCCTACGACGCCGGCGCCGACGTCACCACCGTGTCGGGCGACACGAACGGCGACGGCGCGGCCGATTTCGCCATCGACCTCAGCGGCAACAAGACGCTTGGGTCGTCGGATTTCTCCAGCGGCAGCCTAGTCGCGCCGATGAACCTTGCCGGAGGCACGGGCGCGGACGCGCTCGACGGCGGCGATGTGGCGGACACGCTCACCGGCGGCGGCGGCAACGACACGCTCAGGGGCTTCGCCGGGGCGGACACGCTCGACGGCGGCGCCGGCGCCGACACGATGATCGGCGGCACGGGCGACGATCTCTACGTGGTGGACGACGCGGGCGACGTGGTGACCGAGACCAGTGGTCCCTACTCCCCGCCCTCGGGCTGGACCATCAAGGGCACGGCCGACCTCAACGGCGACGGCGAGACCGATATCCTGGTCACCAACGGCACGGACAAGAACGAGATCTGGTTCCTGGCCGGTGGCGCGGTCTCTTCGACCGTCATGGTGCCGTTCTTCGGCGCGCAGTGGCCGGCCGTGGGGTTCTCCGACGTCAACGGCGACGGCGCCAAGGACGTTCTCTATGACGACACGATGGGCCCGGGCCAGTACGGCATCATTCTCAACGGCATGGGCGTGCCGACCGGCGCCGGCATGGGCACCATGGGCAAAACCCCCGACGCGGTGCAGACCCTTGGCGGCTCGAACGAAGGCACGGACACGGCCCAGTCTTCCATCTCCTATACGTTGCCGGACGGGGTGGAAAATCTGATTCTGACGGGCACAAACGCCATCAACGGCACGGGCAACGCGCTCGGCAACGTCATCACCGGCAACAGCGGCGTGAATATCCTGAGCGGCGGCGCGGGCGGCGACACGCTGTCGGGCGGCGGCGGCGGCGACACGCTGACCGGCGGGGCTGGGGTGGACACGCTGACCGGCGGCGCGGGCGCGGACCTGTTCACGTTCGACGACGGCGACAGCTCGGCCGCTTCGAACATGCACGACCTGGTCACTGATTTCGCGGCCGGGACCGATCTGCTGGATCTCGCGCCGATCGACGCCAACTCGAACAGCGGCGAGGACAACGCGTTCCGGTTCCTCGGCACGGCCGCGTTCGACGGCTTGGCCGGGGCGCTGCGCTACGCCTACAACGCCGGTGCTAATGTCACCACCGTGTCCGGCGACGTCAATGGCGACGGCGCGGCGGACTTCGCGATCGACCTCGCCGGCAACGTGTCGCTGGCGTCCTCGGACTTCGCCTCGGGCAGCCTGATTGCTCCCGTCGTCACGACCGGGGGCACGGGCGCGGACGTGCTCGACGGCGGCGAGGTGGCGGACACGCTCACCGGCGGCGGCGGCAACGACACGCTCAGGGGCTTCGCCGGGGCGGACACGCTCGACGGCGGCGCAGGCGCCGATACGATGGTCGGCGGTAAGGGCGACGACATCTACATCGTCAACGATGCTAGCGACCTGGTGACCGAAACCGCCGGCGCCTATTCCCCGCCCTCGGGCTGGACCATCAAGGGCACGGCCGATCTCAACGGCGACGGCGAGACCGATATCCTGGTGACCGATGGGACGATGGCAAACGAGATCTGGTTCCTGGTCGGCGGCGCCGTGTCCTCGACCGTCATGGTGCCGTTCTTCGGCACGCAATGGCCGACGGTCGGGTTCTTCGACGTCGACGGCGACGGGGACAAGGACGTGCTTTACGACGACACGATGGGCCCGGGCCAATACGGCATCATCTTGAACGGCAGCGGTGTGCCGACCGGCGCCGGCATGGGCACCATGGGCAAGACCCCCGACGCGGTGCAGACCCTTGGCGGCTCGAACGAAGGCACCGACACGGTCCAGTCTTCCATCTCCTATACGTTGCCGG
>JBQTIS010000382.1:0-3182 GCA_052387895.1 Rhodospirillales bacterium
GCCCTCGGCCCTGCGCGCCGAGTTCAACGCGCGCGGCGTCAAGACCGTGCAGAGCTACGCCACGGCCGACCTGGGCCTGATCGCCTACGAATCCGAGGCCCAGGAAGGCATGATCGTGGACGAGGCGCTGATCGTCGAGATCGTCCGGCCCGGCACCGGCGATCCGGTGGCCGAGGGCGAGGTCGGCGAGGTGGTGGTCACCACCTTCAATCCCGACTATCCGCTGGTGCGTTTCGCCACCGGCGATTTGTCCGCGGCGCTCGCGGGGCCCAGCCCCTGCGGGCGCACCAACATGCGCATCAAGGGCTGGATGGGCCGCGCCGACCAGACCACCAAGGTCAAGGGCATGTTCGTGCATCCCGAGCAGGTGGCCGAGGTGCTCAAGCGTCATCCCCAGCTCAAGAAGGCGCGCCTGGTGGTCGACCGGATCAACGACAACGACGCCATGACGCTGAGATGCGAATGCGCCGGCGGCGGCGAGGCGCTGGCCAAGGCCGTGGGCGAAACCGTCCACGCGCTGACCAAGCTGCACGGCAAGGTCGAGCTGGTGAAGCCGGGCGCGCTGCCCAACGACGGCAAGATGATCGAGGACGTGCGCAAGATCGGCTGAGCGGCCGGTTGCGCGCCGCCCGCGCGGCGCCTCAGAACACCAGAACCTTGTCCGCCTTGATCGCGGCTTGGGCCAACTCGTCCATCGTGCTGCGCCGCGCGCCTTCGGCTACATCGGCGTCGGCAAGGCCGCGCGCGTCCATGCAGGTTCCGCACAGCAGCACCTCGCCCTTGCCGGCGATGACCCGGCGCAGCATGCGCTCGATGTTGTAGAAGCCCTCGGGCGTCTTCTGCCCGCGCTTGGCGCACAGCACCGCGTCGGCCATCAGGAATACCGCCAGCGGACCGCCGGGGTCGTTCTTCAGCAACGCCTGGGCGAGGCGCAAGGCATTGTAGCTGCGCTCCGTTCCATAGGGCGGATCGTTGAGGATCAGCAGGGTTCGCATCTGGCTCTCCTCGGCCGCGAACCATCGCGCGGCGGCCCGGGCCGGCGCATTGAGATGGATCAACCCTTGCCCCGCGGCGCGCGTCGCCCGCCCGCCCGGCTTGAGCCGCCGCCTGTGGCCGTCTAGTCTCCCGGCTCCTAAGTCGGGGGAGACGGCCCTATGGCCAAGGTCCGCAAGAAGCCGGAGGAACTCCGCAGCCACCGCTGGTACGGGGTGGACGATCTGCGCGCCTTCGGCCACCGCTCGCGCATCAAGCAGATGGGCTACGCTGCGCAGGACTACGCCGGCAAGCCGGTGATCGGCATCGTCAACACCTGGAGCGATCTGCAGCAATGCCACGCGCATTTCCCCGAGCGCGTGGAACAGGTCAAGCGCGGCGTGTGGCAGGCCGGCGGATTTCCGGTCGAACTGCCCGCGATGAGCTTGAGCGAGCCGGTGGTCAAGCCCACCACCATGCTGTACCGCAATTTCCTGGCGATGGAGACCGAGGAGCTGTTGCGCAGCCACCCGATCGACGGCGCGGTCTTGATGGGCGGCTGCGACAAGACCACCCCTGGGTTGATCATGGGCGCCATCAGCATGGACCTGCCCGCGATCTTCATGCCCGCCGGGCCGATGCTGCGCGGCAACTGGCGCGGCAAGCCCTTGGGCAGCGGCAGCGACAGCTGGAAATACTGGGCCGAGCGCCGCGCCGGCACGATCACGGACCAGGACTGGAGCGAGATCGAGGACGGCATCGCGCGCACCTTCGGCACCTGCATGACCATGGGCACGGCCGCCACCATGATGTCGATCGCCGAGGCGATGGGCATGACGCTGCCCGGCGCCTCCTCGAGTCCCGCGGCCGACGCCAACCACGCGCGCATGGCCGCGGCTTGCGGCCGGCGCGCGGTCGAGATGGCGTGGGAGGACCTCAAGCCCTCCGACATCCTCGACCGCCGCTCGTTCGACAACGCCATCGCGGTCGACATGGCCGTGGGCGGGTCCACCAACGCCGTGGTCCACATCCTGGCGATGGCGCGCCGGGCCGGCGGCGAGCTCAACCACGACGCCCAGGGCGCCAACGCCGCGCGCGGGCCGGTGATCGCCAACCTGCGCCCCTCCGGCGCGTTCCTGATGGAGGATTTCTACTTCGCCGGCGGCATCCGCCCGCTGATCGCCAAGCTGGGCGATCTGGTGCGCGCCGACGCCCGCACGGTCAACGGCCGGACCATGGGCGAGAACGTCAAGGGCGCCCAGGTCTACAACGACGACGTGATCCGCTCGCTCAACAACCCGGTCACGAGCGTGGGCGCGCTGGCGGTGTTGCGCGGCAACCTCGCCCCCGACGGCGCGGTGATCAAGCCCTCGGCCGCCGATCCCAAGCTCTTGAAGCATTCCGGCCCGGCGGTGGTGTTCACGGACTACAACGACATGGCGGCGCGGCTGGACGACCCCAAGCTCGACGTCACCGCGAATTCCGTGCTGGTGCTGCAAAACGGCGGTCCCCTGGGCGGCCCGGGCATGCCGGAATGGGGCATGCTGCCTTTGCCCAAGAAGCTTTTGCAGCAGGGCGTGCGCGACATGGTGCGCGTTTCGGACTCGCGCATGTCGGGCACCAGCTACGGCACCTGCGTGCTGCACGTGGCGCCGGAATCGGCGGTCGGCGGGCCGCTCGCCCTGGTCAGGACCGGCGACACGATCACGCTCGACGTGCCGGGCCGGATTCTGCGCATGGAAGTTTCGGATCAGGAGCTGAAGCGCCGGCGCGCGCAATGGACGCCGCCCAAGCCGTTCTATCCCCGCGGTTTCGGCGCGCTCTATGTCCGGCACGTCACGCAGGCCGACCAGGGCTGCGATTTCGATTTCCTCGCCGCCGAGGGCCGGGTGCCCGAGCCGGAAATCCATTGACGTTAACGCGCGCGGTCGCGCCATCGTCCCGCCCCGCGCATGCCTGGGCTTCGAGGAAACGCTAGCCGCGCGCGGCGCGGGCGTGATAGGCAACCGGCCTTGAAACCGCCGCTCGCGGAACCGTGGCCCGCATGAACATCCTGTCGATCCAGTCCCAGGTCGCCTACGGCCATGTCGGCAACAGCGCCGCCGTGTTCCCGCTGCAGCGCCTGGGCCACACCGTCTGGCCGGTCTCGACCGTGCAGTTCTCTAACCACACGGGCTACGGCCAGTGGCGCGGGCCGATCCTCGCGGCCA
>JBQTIS010000383.1:0-2985 GCA_052387895.1 Rhodospirillales bacterium
TCGCGCCCGAGAAGCCGGGCCAGAAGCCCGATCCGATGAAGGAAGCGGCGCTGGCCTTGAAGCTGCCGGTGCTCCAGCCCGCCTCCTACCGCAAGCCCGAGGTGTGGGAGCAATTCAGGCAGCTCAAGCCCGACCTTCAGGTCATGGCGTTCGTTACGCTGTTCGTGCCGGAGGAATTCCTCAACATCCCGGCCAAGGGCTCGATCCAGTACCACCCCTCGCTGTTGCCCAAGTTCCGCGGCCCCAGCTCGATCAACTGGCCGATCATCAAGGGCGAGGCCGAGACCGGGCTTTCGATCTTCTGGCCCGACAACGGGCTCGATACCGGCGACATCCTGTTGCAGAAGAAGACGCCGATCGGCCCCGACGACTCCCTGGGATCGGTCTATTTCGACCGGCTGTTCCCGATGGGCGTGGCGGCGATGCTCGAGGCGGTCGACCTGGTCAAGGCCGGCAAGGCCCCGCGCGCCAAGCAGGACCATTCCAAGGCGAGCTACGAGGGCTGGTGCGCGGCCGACAACGCGCGCGTGGACTGGGGCAAGCCGGTGCAGCAGATCCACAACCTGATACGCGGCTGCAATCCCGCGCCCGGCGCCTGGACCATGCACGCGGGCCAGAAGCTGCAGGTGTTCGAGTCCAAGCCCCTGCCGGCGATCGATCCCAAGGGCATCGGCGGCAAGATGGGCGAGGTGGTTGCGGTCGAGGCCGACGGCTTCACGCTGGCGGTCGCCGACGGCCGCATCAAGATTCTGCGCGTCAAGCCCGATGGCGGACAAAAAGTCGCCGCCGGCGAATTCGCCGCCGCGGCCAGGCTCTCCCCCGGCGCGCGGCTGGGCTGATTTCACGGAATATTCAACGGGAAGGAATTCGGCCCATGGCCGGCAGCACGCAACACGCAAAGCCCAAATCCGACATCGCCATCGCCCAGGCCGCGCAGCTGCGGCGCATCGCCGACGTGGCCAAGGACAGGCTCGGCATCGCCATCGAGAACCTCGAGCCCTACGGCCATTACAAGGCCAAGCTGTCGATGGATTTCGTCAAGTCGCTGAAGGGCAAGCCAGACGGAAAGCTGATCCTGGTGTCGGCCATCACGCCCACGCCGGCGGGCGAAGGCAAGACCACCACCACCGTGGGCCTCACCGACGCGCTCAACCACATCGGCAAGAAGGCGATGCTGTGCCTGCGCGAGCCCTCGCTCGGCCCCAGCTTCGGCATGAAGGGCGGGGCGGCCGGCGGCGGCTACGCCCAGGTCGTGCCGATGGAAGACATCAACCTGCATTTCACCGGCGACTTCCACGCCGTCGGCGCGGCGCACAACCTGCTCAGCGCGCTGATCGACAACCACATCTAGTGGGGCAACGCGCTCGGGCTCGACAGCCGCCGCGTCGCCTGGCGCCGCGCCATCGACATGAATGACCGCTCGTTGCGCCAGATCGTCTCGTCGCTGGGGGGCGTGGCCAACGGCTTCCCGCGCGAGGATGGGTTCGACATCACCGTGGCGTCGGAGGTGATGGCGATCTTCTGCCTGGCGCGCGACCTGGACGACCTGAAGCAGCGCCTTGGCAACATCATCGTCGGCTACACCCGCGACCGCAAGCCGGTGCGCGCGGGCGACCTCAAGGCGCACGGGCCGATGACCGCGCTGTTGAAGGACGCGCTGGCGCCCAACCTGGTGCAAACGCTGGAAGGCACGCCGGCTTTCATCCATGGCGGGCCGTTCGCCAACATCGCCCATGGCTGCAACTCGGTGCTGGCCACCACCACGGCCCTCAAGCTCGCCGATTACGTGGTGACCGAGGCCGGGTTCGGCGCCGACTTGGGCGGCGAGAAGTTCATCGACATCAAGTGCCGCAAGGCCGGCTTGAAGCCGGATTGCGTGGTGCTGGTCGCCACCATCCGCGCGCTCAAGATGCACGGCGGGGTCAGGAAGGAGGACCTGAAGCAGGAGAACCTGAAGGCGCTGGAGGCCGGCATGGCGAACCTGCAGCGCCATGTCGAGAACATGCGGAAATTCGGCCTGCCCGCCGTCATTTCGATCAACCGCTTCTCCGCCGACACCGCGGCCGAGATCGACCTGGTGAAAACCGCCTGCGCCAGGCTGGGCGTCGAGGCGCTGATGGCCGACCACTGGGCCGAGGGCAGCAAGGGCGCGGCCGACGTGGCGCGCGCGGTGGTCAAGACCATCGAGACCAAGCCGGCGAAGCTGAAGTTCCTTTATCCCGACGACATGCCGCTGCTGGAGAAAATCCGCACCATCGCCAAGGAAATCTATCGTGCGAAGGACATCGCCGCCGACAAATCGGTGCGCGACCAGCTCGCCCAGTTCGAGACGATGGGCTTCGGCAAGGCGCCGGTGTGCATCGCCAAGACCCAGTTCAGCTTCACCACCAGCGCCGACGCCAAGGGCGCGCCGGTCGATCACGTCATTCCGGTGCGCGAGGTTCGCTTGAGCGCCGGCGCCGAGTTCGTGGTGGCGATCTGCGGCGACATCATGACCATGCCGGGCCTGCCCAAGGCGCCGGCGGCCGACAGCATCGACGTGGGCGCCGACGGGCGCATCACCGGGCTGTTCTAGAACCCGATGGACGGGGGCGGCACACAACCGGGCTTCGGCCGTCGCGGGCCGCGGCGCACGCCCAAGGGCCGCCAGGTCGAGCCCCAGGCGCTGGCCGAGGTGCAAGCCCTGCTGGGCCCGGCCGAGCGCCGCCGCGACCTGCTGATCGAGCATCTGCACCTGATCCAGGACAGGTACCACCACCTCTCGGCGGCGCATCTCAGGGCGCTGGCCGAGGCGATGAAGCTGGCCCAGGCCGAGGTCTACGAGGTCGCCAGCTTCTATGCCCATTTCGACGTGGTGAAGGAGGGCGAGCAAGCGCCCCCGGACCTGACCATCCGGGTCTGCGAGTCGCTGTCGTGCGAGCTGGCGGGCGCGCAGGCGCTGATGGCGAAGCTGGCGGCCAGGTACAACGGCGGGCGCGAGGTGCG
>JBQTIS010000384.1:0-3690 GCA_052387895.1 Rhodospirillales bacterium
GGCATTGACCCAGGTCAATGCGGCGCGGCACCCTCCCCGACACGTTAACAGCCGCAAAGCGAACGATCGCCGCAAATCCACCGAAGAAACAGAGGAATTGCACCGATGACTCTGCGCACCATCCGCCTCGAGCTTGCCCGCGGCAGCGAGTTCCCCGAGGGCAGCAGCGCGCACGGCTATGAATTCACGGCGCCGCTCGATCGCACGGGCCATTTCGACCCGGCGGAATGGCGGAAAGAGCGCAAGAAATGCTCCGTGCGGCGCTTCTGGGGCGCGGCCCCGGGGGAGAAAGGCCGGCTGATCCACCTGAAAGGCGACAGGTGGGCGTTCTCCTATGTCGAAAACGAAACCGGCGACGACGAGCCGATTTTCAAGTTCGACCGGCATGATTTCCGCGCCGGCGAATACGTATCCATCACCGAGCACGACGGCGTGCAAAGAACGTTCCGCGTCGCATCGGTTCGCTGACGGAACGGGCGCTGCGGCGCCGGTTTCTACGGCCGCAAACGCTTTTGCGCCCGCACGCCAACCAACAAGTAACCGGCGTCTTCAAGCGCGGGGTTGATCCACGAATGGTCGCCGCCCGTTCTTTCGACTTCGCCATCGAAGCCGACGCGAATCATGCCGCAGCCATTGGCCTTGGCGAGCGCGTCGATCGCATCTATCGTCGATTTCCAGATCAAGTTCCGCCCCGGCATGGTCGAGATGATTATGTTGTCGATCCAAAGGGCGCGGTATTCCTTCAGATCGTACCGTACGTTGAACGCGAACAGCCCAAGAATGTAGTCGTCTCGATTGCGGATCGTCATCAAGCCCGTCGGCAGCGCCTGCCGCTTTGCCGCCAGATGCCCGCGGGCGAAGCGGGTCCAATGCTCAAGGGTGACTTGAGGCATGATGCTGCAGACCAGGGGGAATGCCTGGACAAGCGACGGCTGGTCCATCAGTCGTGAAGATAACTCGATGTCCATCGCGTCGTTTCCGAATTTTCGATGTTGCAGTATGGCGCCGGCAAGGGGCGGAGCGCCTTGACATGAATCATTGCCGCGGTCGGGACGCCGCCCATTTCTAGGGCCTCAACATGGCCCGCGGGTTCGCAGCCGCCTCCGGCGGCGGCGCGACGGATCCAGGATGAAAGATCGCGTCGAGATTGCGGACCGAGCTGGGCAGACGCCCAAGGGCCGCAGGATGGCGCCCCCCGCTTCCGGCGCCGCGGCGGGCTTATGTCATATCCGCTGCCACAAGCCGGTCTCTTCGTCCAAGCGGGCCTCTTCGACGGCGCGGAAATCCCCGCGTGAGATGACGCCGATGAGCTTGCCTTTCTCCACCACGGGTATGTGGCGGTAGCCGCCGTCCGCCATCAGCCGCAAAGCTTCGATCGCCGTCTTGCCGGGCGGCAGCGTGTCAGGGTGGGGAGTCATCACGTCGGCAAGTCTGGTTTTGACCGGATCGCGGCCGGCGGCCAGCACGCGGCCCACCGCGTCGCGGCCGGTGAATATGCCGACCAGGCGCCCCCCGCTTTCGGCGACCAGCACGGCGCCGACTTTTCGCTTCTGCATGCCCCGGCATGCTTCTTGAACCGTCGCGTCCGGCAGCAGCACCAATGGGCGTTGGTCGTGCACGATGTCGAGTAGGTGCCGTTGTTCCATGGCTGATTCACCAACTTTCAAAAGCGATGGGGCGATTTTGCCTAGAATCCCCTTGCGAAATACGGCTGAACCCGCAGCCGGTCCTTGACCGCGCGAACGCCGCGGATTCCTTCGGCCATCACGCGCAGCGCCTCGCGCTCTTCGTTGCTCCGCACGAGCCCGTTCAATTCCACCACGCCCTTGGCGACGGCGATATTGATCAGCGTGCCGCCGGTCCATCCGTAGACTTCGATCTCGCGCCGCAAGGCCGCGCCGATCGCCGCGTCCGTCACCTTGCCGCCGCGTCTGCGTTGCGCGACGATTGCCGGCAACAGATCGCGGCGGCTGACGACGCCGACCAGGCGCTCCCCGCGCACCACGGGAACGCGTTTTATGTTCCACCTCTCGAGTATGTCGGCGATTTCCGCCGCCTCGGTGTCCGGCGTAACGGAAACGACGGTGCAGGACATGACGTCGCGCGCGCGCTGTCCGCGGGTCTTCGCATACTCGCCGGCGCGCGAAGCGGGGTCCGTCAGCAAATCGAGCCACCACGAGCGCCGCGGCACGGTGCCGGCTTCTGGCCGGCGCATCAAATCGCCTTCGCTGACGATGCCGAGCACGCGGCGGTTCCTGTCGACCACCGGCACGGCGCTGACGCGCTGCTTGTGCATCAACCGCGCGATGTCGCGGACCGGCGTTTCCGGTTTCACCGTCCGCACGTTCCTTGTCATGATTTCTTTTGCGCGCATGTGCGCTCCTCCGCCCCTTCGGTTCGCCAGCGCGCATTGATAGGAAGAAACCCCAGGCAACACATTGATCTACGTCAACGTAACGGCCTCACCGCGCAAGAACATAGGCCCCCGGCGCATCGGCGAGCGCCGGATAGCCCTTGCCCGGCGAGCCCAGCGGCGGCAACGCGGATTGCTCTCCCGACCACGCCTCGAGCCATTTGGCCCAGGCCGGCCACCACGAGCCGTCATGCCGCGTGGCGCGCGCCAGCCACGTATCGGGGTCGAGATGGTAGTCGCCGCGCGCGATCGTGCCGACATGGTAGCCGCGGCCGGGACGATCCGGCCCGCCCACGCCCGGCTCGCTGACGATGCCGGCGTTGTGCCCGCCGCTCGCCAGCACGAAGGTCACGTCGGAATCCGTCAGCCAAGTGATTTTGTACATCGAGCGCCAGGGCGCGATATGGTCGCGCGCGGCCGCAACCGCGAAGATCGGCACCTTGATGTCCGCCAGCGATACCGGCTCGCCGCGCGCGCGATAGCGGCCTGCGGCCAGATCGTTGTCGAGAAACAGCCGCCGCAGGTATTCCGAATGCATGCGCTGGGGCATTCGCGTGGCGTCGGCGTTCCACGCCATCAGGTCCGTCATAGCCGGCCGTTCACCCAGCAGGTATTGGCGGACCATGGTCGACCACACCAGGTCCTGCGAGCGCAAAAGCTGGAATGCGCCCGCCATTTGCTTCGTGTCCAGGTACCCTTGGTCCCACATCATGTCTTCGAGCCATGCCACCTGGCTGTTGTTGATGAACAGCATCAGCTCGCCGGCTTCGGTGAAATCCGTCTGCGCGGCCAATAGCGTCACCGACTTCAAGCATTCATTGCAGGCGCGCGCCAGCCGGGCGGCGGCGATGGACAGCAGCGTTCCGCCCAGGCAATAACCGACCGCGTGCACCTTCGGCGCGCCCGGCACGATGTCGCGCACCGCCTCCAGCGCCTTCAAAGGGCCCAGTTCCAGGTAATCGTCCATTCCCAGATCGCGGTCGCCGTCGGTCGGATTCTTCCACGAGATCATGAAGACGGTATGCCCGCGTTCCACCAGATACCGCACCAGGCTGTTCGACGGCGACAGGTCGAGGATGTAGTACTTCATGATCCATGCCGGTACGATCAGCACCGGCTCCGGATGGACGGCGCCGGTTTGGGGCGAATACTGGATCAACTCCATCAGCCGGTTGCGATAGACCACCTTGCCCGGCGTCACCGCCACGTCGCGCCCCGCCTGGAACGCATCCGCGCCGATGGGGGACTGCCCTAAAACCGCGCGTTCGGCGTCTTCA
>JBQTIS010000385.1:0-12466 GCA_052387895.1 Rhodospirillales bacterium
CGCATCTTCATGGTCTCGGCCGAGAAGGGCGACGGGGTGGACGACCTGTTCGCGCATGTCGCCGCCCTGATGCCGGAAGGGCCCTGGCACTACCCCGAGGATCAATTGTCGGACATGCCGCAGCGCCTGCTGGCGGCCGAGATCACGCGCGAGCAGCTTTTCGCGCGGCTGTACGAGGAATTGCCGCACGCCGTGGCGGTCGAGACCGAGACCTGGGAGGAATTCGCGAACGGCAGCGTGCGCGTGTCACAGGCGATCTATGTCGAGCGCGACAGCCAGCGCGCCATCGTGCTGGGCAAGGGTGGACGGACGTTGAAAGCGATCGGCGAGGCCGCGCGCAACGAGCTGATGAAAATGCTCGGCCGCGAGGTCCACCTGGCGCTGCGCGTCAAGACGCGTAAGGACTGGGCCGAGTCGCGCGAGCTGTACGCGGCCTGGGGCCTAGAATGGAAGAGCTAGGGGAATGGAAGAGCTAGGTTAACGATGGATTGGACCGACGAGGGCATCGTCCTGGCGGCGCGCCGGCACGGCGAGAGCGCCCTGGTGCTCTCGCTCTTGACCCACGGCCATGGGCGGCACGCCGGCTTGGTGCGCGGCGGAGCGGGGCGGCGCGCGCGGGCGCTTTACGAGCCGGGCAACCGCCTGCGCGCGACCTGGAAGGCGCGCCTCAGCGAGCATCTCGGCAACTACGTCTGCGAGCTGGTGTCGGCCGACGCCGCGCGGCTGCTGGACGATCCGGCGCGGCTGGCGGGGCTGGCCTCGGCTTGCGCCATCGTCGAGGCGGCGCTGCCCGAGCGCGAGCCCCATCCCGGCGCGTTCGACGGCCTGGCCCAGCTGATCCAGGCGCTGCCCGGCGCGGGCTTCGCCGCCGCCTATGTGCGCTGGGAGCTGGCGCTCTTGACCGAGCTCGGCTTCGGGCTCGACCTCGGGCGCTGCGCCGCCACGGGGGCGGCCGAAGGGCTTGCCTTCGTTTCGCCGCGCTCCGGCCGCGCCGTGTCGCAAGCCGCGGCCGAGCCCTATCGCGACCGGCTGTTGAAGCTGCCGCGCTTCCTGGTCGCCGACGTCGAGCCGCTGCCGGAAGAGCTGGCGGAGGGGCTCAGGCTCACCGGGCATTTCCTCGCGGTTCACGCCTTCGCCGCCCGGCCCGCGGGCGTGCCAGCCGCGCGGGCGCGGCTGGTGGACCGGCTTGCTCGCCGGCGCCGGGGCGGCTATTGAAGCGCGTTCCAACGGGAGGCGATCGACCGTGACCGCATCGGCGTCCGCAGCGATGGACCCGCGTTTGGCAGAGGCCTGGAGGCAGTTCAGCCAGGGCCAGGTGGACGCCGCCGCCAAGGCCGCGCGCGCGGTGCTGGACCAGGCGCCGGGCGATCCCGACGCCATGCACCTGATGGCGATGGTCTGCCACCGCCAGGGCAGAACGGGCGAGGCTTCGGCGCTGTTCGTCCGCGCCATCGCCGCCAAACCCGCCGACAACGCCATCCGCAACAATTTCGCCAGCGCGTTGGTGGAGCAGGGCCGGCGCGACGACGCCATCGCCGTGCTGCAACAGGCGATCCAGGCCAACCGCGCCGATCCGCTGACGCTCAAGAACCTGGGCGCGGCGCTGGCCGCGTCGGGCCAGCTGATGGCCGCGGCACGGCACTTCCAGCAGGCGGCGGAGCTCAAGCCCGACTACGCCGACGCGCATGTCGGCTTGGCCGGCGCGCTGCGCGATCTGTGCCGCGCCGACGAGGCGCTGACCCACGCGCGCCGCGCCACGCAATTGCAGCCCGATTCGTCCGGCGCGCACGCGACCCATGGCGTGCTGCTGCACGAGATGGGACGGCATCCCGAGGCGGCTTTAGCGCTGCGCCGCGCGTTGCAGCTCGATCCCGACAACCGCGAGGCGCAATCGAACCTGCGCGTGGTCTATTCCGCGATGGTGCCGAAGTGGCACTTCACCATGCTGAACGACGACGCGCGCAACGACGCCTACGACCGCGGCATCCGCGCCGTGGTCAGGCCCGGCGACCACGTGCTCGAGATCGGCGCGGGCTCGGGCCTGCTGGCGATGATGGCGGCACGCGCCGGCGCCGCGCGCGTGACCACTTGCGAGGTGAACCCGGTGCTGGCCGACGTGGCG
Source organism: Rhodospirillales bacterium (assembly GCA_052387895.1). Classification (GTDB taxonomy): domain Bacteria; phylum Pseudomonadota; class Alphaproteobacteria; order JAEULC01; family JAEULC01; genus JAEULC01. Next base: position 2,123 of record JBQTIS010000385.1, read on the forward strand.
AGCCAGATCGTCGCCGCCAACGGAATGGCCGACCGCGTGGCGGTCTTCGGCCGCAAGTCCACGCTGCTCGAGGTCGGGCGCGAATTGCCCCAGCCGGCCGACGTGCTGATCATGGAGATCTTCGACACGGTGCTGGTGGGCGAGGGCGTGCTGCCGAGCCTCGAGGACGCGCGCAAGCGGCTGCTGAAGCCTGACGCGCGAGTGCTGCCGCAAGGCGCGCGGCTTTTCGCCGCCGCGATCGAGATTCCGGGTCCCCGGCGCGTCAACCCGATCCGCCAGGTCGCCGGCTTCGACCTCGGCGGCTTCGACGTGTTCCGCAATCCCGCCGGCGAGATGCTGGAGCTGTCGCGCGAGGAGCACCGCCTGCTGACCGATCCGTTTCCGGTGTTCGATTTCGACTTCCGCAATGCGGTTCCCGGCGCGGGACAGAAGCGCATCGAGCTTGCCGCCACGGCCGCCGGGACCATCCAGGCCGCCGCCATCTGGTACGACCTGCGGCTCACCGACGCGCTCGCCATGAGCACCGCGCCCGGCGCCAAAGGCAACCATTGGGGCCAGGGCGTGGCGTTCCTGCCGGCCGACATCGCGGTGGCGCCGGGCCAGAAGCTCGTGGCCCGCGCCAGCTACGCCGGCACCCGGCTTCAGGTCGGAATCGAGAAGGCCTAGAACGGCGGCGTCCAGGGCGCGTCGGCGTCCAAGGGGATCGACGGGCGCGGCAGGCGCTTGAACGGAAAGCGCGTCAGGTCGGGCGAGGTGAGGCCGGGGCAATCCACCTCGATCACCCGCTCGGGCGGGAAGAACTCGTCGAACCCGGCGCGGAAATGCCCGCGCGACTTCACGACCACGCTGCGCGCCTTGACGATGTCGAGGCCCAGGGCTTCCAGGAACACCGGATCGGCGCATTGCTGGCGCGGGCTGCCGATGACGACGGCGATGCCGCCGAGGTCGAGCGCGGCGCACGGGCCGAGCTCGACCGTGCCGCCCGCGAAAATGCCGCGCCGGCCGACGAAGCGGCCGTCATGAAGCGCCGTCACGCGCGCGGGCGCCGTGAAGCGCTTCGCGTAATCGGTCTCGCCCGCGCCGTTGAAGACCGCGTCGAACCGCGCGCCGACGCAGAGCCTGTGCGCCTGGCGCGCCAACGCGGCGTCGATGAACACGCCCACGAGGATGCCCCGCGCCTTGGCGTTGTGGAGCGCCTTCAAAAGCCAGGTCGTGTTGCCGCCGCCGCCGCCGCCCGGATTGTCGGCCACGTCGGCCAGGATCAGCGCCGGGCGCCTCGGGTCGTCGCCCGCGCCCCGGGCCATGGCCACCGCGTCCCGAAGCGGGGTCAGCTTGGCGCGGAAGCGCTGGCGGTTGGCCCAGGCCATGTCGGCGATCTCGCGCGCCAGTTTGCGCGCCGGCGCGGGATCGCCGCCGCGCGCGGTCACGACGATCGACAGCCCGTTCTTGGGCGTGTCGGAAAAAGCGAAGCCGCCGAGCACCGTTACGTTCATGATCGCGGGCGCGAGCCGCTTCTGGCCCAGCGCGATCAACTCGGCGTAGGGGCCGGCCGACGTGAGCTGCGTCACCGTCGGCGGCACGATCGGCAGCTTGATGAAGGCGGCGCTGGTCCCGACGCCGTTCATCATCTCCTTCAGCGCCCGGGCCGCCTCGGCCGCGCGCTCGCGCATGTCGACATGCGGGTTGGTGAGGTAGCCGATCAGCACATCCACGCTGTCGACCATGCGCTGGGACGGGTTGCAATGCAGGTCGACCGTCGCCGCCACCGGCACGCCGGCGCCGACCGCCGCGCGCACCATGGCGTAAAGCTCGCCGTCGGGATCGAAATCCTCGGTCGTGGTCATGGCGCCGTGATTGGTGATGTAGACCGCGTCGAGCGGCAGCGCCGCCTTCAACCCGTCGTGGATGCGCTTCAGACAGGCCTCAATGAAGCGATGCTCGGCCGGCCCGCCCGGCTCGGCGCCGGCCACCAGGATCGGCACGGGCTGCCACGGCCCCAGGCGGTCCATCGCGGCCACGAAGCCGGGTACCTCCATCGGCCAGATCGGCGCGGGCGAGCGGGCGTTGCGCATGATCGCCGCGCCCTCCAGGTAGCTGCGCTCGCGGAAATCCTTTTCCGTCGTGACCGGCGCGAAGGCGTTGGTCTCGAGGTGCAGGCCGAGAATGGCGACGCGGGGGCCGACGGAACTCGGCACTTAGTTCTCCATGCATTCACCGTCGCGGACGCGCTTTATCGATGCGGCCGCCGCCGGCGAGCGAGTTTGCCAGCGGGAGCGATGGATGCCATAGTATTCGAGGCAACGCAAAACCAGCGGCCGCAAGCGATCGCGGGGCAGGACGTCGCGCAAAGGCTTCGGCCCTTTCCACGGGGAGGCGGAGGCCATGCTGCGAGCGGTTCGCATAGCCGCCATGGCGGCATTTCTGGCCGTGTCTCAGGCCCTTTTGGCCGGCGGCGGTTTCGCCCAGGTCGCCGATCACCAGTCCCAGGGCCCCACCGGCGACATGAAAGACGAGCTGCATGACCTATTGCAAAGCTTGCGGCGCCTCCAGACGCAGGATTTCAGTGTGGAGGTGCGTACTGAAGTAGGGTTCCTGAGCGACATCGAAGCCTATTTCTTCGTTACCGCCCACAATGCTCACCGACACCCGGTCGAAATTCTATTCCCGCCCGCGGAGGGCCGAACTCCGCCACTGCCGACGGGCAGCGTGGTCGTCGGGCCGGGGCGGACGGTGGTGATCGAGGGCCTGACGGGCGCGGACCTGTCGAAAATGCAATTGCGCGAGGCCCGTAATGCGCCGACGCTGACGACCCTGCCGATCCTGGGCAGGCTGTTTAGCAGCAAGGATAACAGCGGGCAGCCGAACCACTCCCTGCTGATCTTGATCACGCCGAGACTCGTGCGTTAGCGCGGGCTACGGGGACGTTGTCGTCTCCAATAGCCAAGGAGGCTGGGCGCTTAGGCACCTCTCGGGCATCAAGTATTTGACGGATTGGCGCTGGCGGCTACTATATCTGGTAGCTTTGGAGGCCTCATGGCAAAGTCCACGGCGTTGGCGGAAATCCGCGACACCAAGCTGGCCGACGCGCTGGGCCAGCGGTACCTGAGTTACGCGCTTTCCACCATCATGGCGCGCTCGCTGCCGGACGTGCGCGACGGCCTCAAGCCGGTGCACCGCCGCCTGCTCTGGGCGATGCAGGAACTGAAGCTCGACCCCGCCCAGGGCTTCAAGAAATGCGCCCGCGTGGTGGGCGACGTGATCGGCAAGTACCACCCCCACGGCGAGCTGTCGGTATACGACGCGCTGGTGCGCCTGGCCCAGGACTTCGCCGCGCGCTATCCCATGGTCGACGGCCAGGGCAATTTCGGCAATATCGACGGCGATAACGCGGCGGCCATGCGCTACACCGAGGCGCGGCTGACCGAGGCCGCCCAGGCGATGCTTCGCGGCCTGTCGGAGAACGCGGTCGATTTCCGACAGACCTATGACGGCGAGGGCCAAGAGCCGGTGGTGCTGCCGGCGGCGTTCCCCAATCTGCTCGCCAACGGCGCGGCCGGCATCGCGGTGGGCATGGCGACCAGCATTCCCCCGCACAACGCCGGCGAGATCTGCGCGGCGTTGCTGCACCTGATCAAGTTCCCCAACGCGCATATCGGCAAGCTGGTCGAGCTGATGCCGGGGCCCGACTTTCCCACCGGCGGCGTTCTGGCCGAGGACCGCAAGACCGTGGCCGAGGCCTACGCCGCGGGCCGCGGCGGCTTTCGCCTGCGCGCCAAATGGCATGTAGAGAAGCACAAGGGCGGCGCCTACCAGATCGTCGTCACCGAAATTCCATACCAGGTGGCGAAATCGCGGCTGATCGAGAAGATCGCCGAACTGCTGCAGCAGAAGAAGCTGGCGATGTTGGCCGACGTGCGCGACGAGTCGGCTGCCGACGTGCGGCTGGTGCTGGAGCCCAGAAGCCGCAACGTCGATCCCGCGATGCTGATGGAATCGCTGTTCCGCCAGACCGATCTCGAATCGCGCGTGGCGCTCAACATGAACGTGCTGGATGCCGACGGCGGGCCGCGGGTGATGAACCTGCGCGAGGCGCTGCAGGCGTTTCTCGATCACCGCCACGTCGTGCTGCAGCGCCGCACCAAGCACCGGCTCGAGAACATCGCGCATAGGATCGAAGTGCTGGACGGGTTCCTGGTCGCGTACCTGAACCTGGACGCGGTGATCAGGATCATCCGCCAGGAAGACGAGCCGAAGCCGGTCCTGATGAAGCGCTTCAAGCTCTCGGACGTGCAGGCCGAGGCGATCCTGAACATGCGCCTCAGGTCGTTGCGCAAGCTAGAGGAAATGCAGATCAAAACCGAGCACAAGGAGCTGTCGGACGAGCAGAAGAGCCTGCGCGGCCTGATGCGCGACGAGGCCAGGCGCTGGAAGACGATCAGCGAGGAAATCGCCGAGATCGCCAAGGCCTTCGGCGCCAAGACCGTGCTGGGTAAGCGTCGGACCGAAATCGGCGCGGCGCCGTCGGACGTCGCGATCCCGCTCGAGGCGATGGTCGAGCGCGAGCCGGTGACGGTGGTGTGCTCGGAGAAGGGATGGATCAGGGCCATGAAGGGCCACATGACCGACCTTTCGGGCATCGCCTACAAGGAAGGCGACGCCGAGCGCTTCGTGCTGCACGCCGAGACCACGGACAAGCTGCTGGTGTTCGCCACCAACGGCCGGTTCTACACCCTTGGCGTCGACAAGCTGCCGGGCGGACGCGGCCACGGCGAGCCGCTGCGGCTGATGGTCGATCTCGCCAACGACCAGGACATCGCGGCGGTGTTGGCGCACAAGCCCGGCCGCAAGCTGCTGGTCGCGGCCAGCGACGGCCGCGGCTTCGTGGCGCCCGAAGACGACGTGCTGGCGCAGACCAGGGCCGGCAAGCAGGTGCTGAACGTGAAGCCGCCGGTCGTGGCGCGAGCCTGCGCCCCGGCCGAGGGCGACACGGTCGCGGTCATCGGCGAGAACCGCAAGCTGCTGCTGTTCGCGCTCTCGCAGCTGCCGGAAATGTCGCGCGGCCGGGGCGTGCGCCTGCAGAAATACAAGGACGGCGGCTTGAGCGACGCCAAGGTGTTCGCCTTGAACGAGGGCCTGAACTGGAAACTGGGCGACAAGGTGCGGGTCGAAACGGACTTGAAGTTCTGGATCGGCGAACGCGCCCAGGCCGGACGCCTGCCGCCTAGCGGCTTTCCGAAAACCGGCAAGTTCGGCTAAGAGGCCCCGGCGAAAGCCTGTGGGCAGGCAGCGCTACGCCGCGGCGCGGTCCGGTTCGGCCGTCAGCGTCGCCAGCGCCTCGATCGGGAATGCCAGCGTGGCGCGGGTGCCGGCGCCGACGGCGCTTTCGATCATGAAGCGGCCGCCATGCAGCTCGATCAGCTTGCGCGTGATCGACAGGCCAAGGCCCGTGCCCTGCTGGCCGCGCACCGCGGCCTCGGCGCCCTGCACGAACGGCTCCATCAGCCGTTCCAGCGTCTCGGGCGCGATGCCGCGGCCGGTGTCGGCCACGACGATGAGCAGCTCCGCGCCGGCCGTCGCGGCCGAGACCGTGATGACGCCGCCGGCCTGGGTGAAGCGCAGGGCGTTCGACAGCAGGTTCAGCAGCATCTGGCGCAGCGCGCGGCGGTCGGCGTGGATGCCGACGCCCTCGGCCGCCACGACCTCGATCCTCACGCCGGTGTGCTGCGCGTCGGTTTCGAACACGCGCGCGGCGTCGAGCAGCGAGTCGCGCAGGTCGATCACGTCGCGATTCAGGCTCATGCGGCCGGCCTCGATCTTGGCCAGGTCCAGAAGGTCGTTGATCAGCGACAGCAGATGCTGTCCGCTGCGCAAAATGTCGTTGGCGTAGTCGCCGTAGCGCGGGGGCAGCACTGGCCCCATCATCTGCTTGGCGATCACCTCGGCGAAGCCGATGATCGCGTTCATCGGCGTGCGCAGCTCGTGGCTCATATTGGCCAGGAACGCGCTCTTGGCGCGGCTGGCCTTCTCGGCGCGCTCTTTCTCGACCGACAGGCGCTGGCTCAGCGCCATCAGGTCGGTGCGGGATGCTTCCAGCTTGCGCAACTGCACCCAGGCCAGCACGCCGAACACCACCACCACGGTCACCACCGTGCCGAACAGCAGGGCGAGGCCGTTATGGATGCGGGTAAGGCCGTTCGTGGTCTGGTCTCGGTTCTCGGCGATCGCGTGGTGCGCGGCTACCGCCATGCGCTGGATCGTCGCCTCGCCGTCGGTCATGGCGAGGCGCAGGCGGAACACTTTTTCGACGTCGGAATTGGCGAGCGCGAGCGCGGCGTCGGCCTTGCCGACCACTTCGTTCATGGCCCGCACCGCCGCGTGCAGGTTGGGATAGCGCATCAACTGGCGTTCGACCTTGGGGTCGTTGCCGATCAGCACGCGGCTGACGAACACCTCGTAGCGCTTGAGCGCCGCGCGCCGCGCCTCGGGGCTGGGGTCGAGTTGGGCGTTGCCCAGCAGGATTTCCGTGCGCTGGAATTCGGCCTGGACCTGGAACAGGTTCCAGGCGATGTCCTCGAGCGGAAGATAGCGGCTGTCCAGCTGCTCGCGCAGCAGGGCCGCGAACATGGCGGCCGCGATGGCGGTGCCCACGATCAGGCTGACCGCCACCGCGATGAACGGCAGATCCGTGCGGATTTCGCGCCAACGCATCGCCGTTCGCGCCGCTTGTCGAAGACCTCGTCCTTACTGGACGTGGATCGAAACGAGCTGCCAGATCGACCGGCGCTGATGCGCCTTGTCGCGCAGCTCGGCGTTGTGGTCGAACGGGTACATCACCCACACCGGGCCGCGGTCGCGCAGCGACAGGTGTTGCCCGTTGGCCTTGAGCGCCAGGATGACGCCCTTCTTCATGAAATCCTCGACCGGGATCTCGATCGTGTAGTCGTTCACGGCGCGGGCCTTGATCGTGGTGCCGGTGGCGCCGATCCACTCGATGAACGCCTTGCCCGACACGCCCTCGAACTTGGTGACGGCCGTGTTCCACGGGGTCGAGGTCTCGATCGTGACCTGAGGAAGCTTCTCGAGCGCCGCCATGTCGAACACCAGCTTGTCGCCGCTGTTCTTCTTGGCGATGGCGCCGCTGACTTCGAGCACCGGCTCGCCGGTGGCGGCGAGCTGTTGCGCCGACGCGGCGCCGGGGAACGCGATCGCGACGGTCATCGCCACCGCAACCAGGGAAGGAATCATACGCATACCTGAAGACTCCTGTGCTGCCGGGATGTCGTGGACATCGCGCGGCGGGTTGGCCTCGACGGAACGCCCCCATGGGCGCCCGCCCCTCAAGGTCAGGAATCTCGGCCGCGCGAAAAATGCCTGATCGGCGCCGATAACTCTCACGGTTGCGAGTTCGCGGGTTTGTCCCGCCGATCCCCACTCCTAACCTCATGGAATCCAATACGAGCAAAAGATTAACAAATGATTGCCGGGGTCGGCTTGGGGCCCCAACACATCCGATTCGCTGGTAATTCTTGATTTACCGTAGAAACGCTTTAACAGACCGTCGCAAGACCCGGACGGTTTGCGATTCGTCCTTACCCGCGCTAGTTAGGACAGTGCGCTATCGCTCGCATTTGTTAAGGGATTTTCCAGCTATGCCCAGCCAAGCCGCAGCTCGCACCGTCGCCGCCCAACTTTGGCCGCATGGCCGATCCGCCGCCGGCCCGGTGGCGCTAGGCCGCATCGCGGTCCTGGTCCTGCTTGGCACGCTCATCCTCGCTGCCTCGGCCAAGGTGCAGGTGCCGTTCTGGCCGGTGCCGATGACGATGCAGACCTTCGTGGTGCTGGTGCTGGGGGCGGCCTATGGCTGGCGGTTGGGCCTGGGCACGATGCTGGCCTATCTCGCCGAGGGCGCCGTGGGGCTGCCGGTGTTCGCCGGCACGCCGGAGAAAGGCATCGGGCTCGCCTACATGGCGGGGCCGACCGGCGGCTATCTCGTCGGCTTTGCCCTGGCGGCGGTCCTGGTCGGCTGGTTCGTGGAAACCGGCCGGGCGCGCGGAATTCTGCGCCTGACCCTGGCGATGGTCCTCGGCCATGCCGTGATCTTCGTCTTCGGCCTCGGCTGGCTGGCCGGCTCGATCGGCTGGGCCAAGGCCGTGGCCGTCGGACTGACGCCGTTTTGGGCGGCGACGGCGCTCAAGACCGCGCTCGCGGTCGCCGCGATCGCCGGGCTCCAGCGCCTTGCGGACGCGCGCAACCGAGACTGATCCGCACAGGGCTTGGATTCGACGCCAAACCGCCGCATTGCCGATGCGCCCGGGCCATGCCAGTAATCAGCGAGCCCGAGCGATAGAGTTTCCGAACAGCTATAGGCGAACGAGGGAGGGTATCAGGTGGGCGTCCTGCTACGGCTGAGCCGGCTGATCGACGCGGTGAACACGCAAGTCGGCAAGATCGCCAATTTGCTGATTTTGCTGTCGTGCCTGATCAGCGCCGGCAACGCCAGCATGCGCTACGCGTTCTCGATAGGCTCCAACGCGTGGCTTGAGATCCAGTGGTACATGTTCGCGGGCGTGGTGCTGCTGGGCGCGTCCTACACGCTCAAGGTCAACGAGCACGTGCGGGTCGACCTGATCTACGGATCGGCCAGCGAACACACGCGCCTGTGGATCGACATCGCCGGCACCGTTCTGTTTCTGCTGCCGGCGACGGCGCTGTTCACCTATCTCTCCTGGCCGCTGTTTCAACTCTCCTGGGGCCTGCAGGAGACCTCTTCCAACGCCGGCGGGCTGATCCGCTGGCCGGTGAAGCTGATCCTTCCGGTGGGCTTCGGGCTGCTGACGGCCCAGGGCATTTCCGAACTGATCAAGCGCATCGCCGCGTTGCGCGGCCTTTATCAGGTCGACACGAAATACGAACGGCCGGTCCAGTAGGCGCAAGGGCATGGGGATGATCACGCTGGAGATGATGCCCCCGCTGATGTTCGGCGGGTTGATCCTGTTCATGCTGGTCGGCTTTCCGGTCGCTTTCACTCTGTCGGCGCTCGGTCTTTCGTTCGGCTTCTTGAGCATCGAGCTCGGGTTCTTCTCGCCCAATTTCCTGCAGGCGCTGCCGCAACGGTTCTTCGGCATCATCTCCAACGATCTGCTGCTGGCGATCCCGTTCTTCACCTTCATGGGCGCGATCCTGGAGAAATGCGGGCTGGCGGAGGACCTGCTCGACGGCCTGGGTCAGCTGTTCGGGCCGGTGCGCGGCGGCCTGGGCTATGCGGTGATCGTCGTCGGCGCCATCCTCGGCGCCATCACCGGCACCGTGGCGGCCTCGGTCATCGCCATGGGGTTGATCGCCATGCCGGTGATGATGCGCTACGGCTACAATCGGCGCTATCTCACCGGCGTGATCGCCGCGTCGGGCACCATCACCCAGGTCATCCCGCCCTCGCTGGTGCTGGTGGTGCTGGCCGACCAGCTGGGCCGGTCGGTCGGCGACATGTATGCCGGCGCCTGGGGGCCCAGCATGGTCCAGGTGCTGCTGTTCTGCGGCTATACCTTCATCCTCACCATTTTCTGGCCGAAGATGGTGCCGGCCGTGCCGATCGAGCACCGCACCCTGCACGGATGGGCGCTGATCAAGAAGTGCCTGTGGGGCATCGTGCCGTCGCTGGTGCTGATTTTCCTGGTGCTCGGCACGTTGGCGCTGGGGCTGGCGACGCCGACCGAGGGCGGCGCCATGGGCGCGGTCGGGGCGATCCTGTTGGCCGTGCTGCACAACGAGCATCTCGGCCCTTGGGGACAGCGCGCGGCGATGGTCGGCTTCGGCGCCATCGCGGTCCTGGCCGCGCTGGGCTCGTTGGACCTGCTGGTGCCGGGGACGACGGCTTTTTTTGCGGTCGCATACAAGGTGCTGTTCGTCGCGCTTTACGGGGCGATCGTCGCGCTTCTGGCGCGCACGCTGATGATTCCGGAGCTGCGCAGCCTGATCAAGCAGGCCTACGAGTCGACCATGCGCATCACGGCGATGGTGGTGTTCATCCTGATCGGATCGACCTGCTTCTCGTTGGTGTTCCAGGGTGTGGACGGCGGATTGTGGGTCGAACATCTGCTGTCCGGCCTGCCGGGCGGCGTCGCCGGGTTCTTGGTCGTGGTCAATCTGTTCGTTTTCGTGCTGGCGTTCTTCCTAGACTTTTTCGAGATCGCCTTCATCGTCGTGCCGATGCTGGCGCCCGTGGCGCAAAAGATGCTGGCCCCGATCGTCGGCGCCGATGCCGCCCTGATCTGGTTCGGCGTGATCCTGTGCGTGAACATGCAAACCTCGTTCATGCACCCGCCCTTCGGCTTCGCGCTGTTCTAC
>JBQTIS010000386.1:0-10809 GCA_052387895.1 Rhodospirillales bacterium
CTTCGAAGCGGCAGCGAAGCTCGATCATGCCGCCGGCGACCGGCCGCAAGCGGCCGCGCGCGGCCAGCGCGCCGAGCGCCAGCAAGCCGAAGCGCCGCGCCAGCGCCGCGCGCTCCGATTCCGACGCCTCGATCTCGATCTCCATGCCGTCGCGCCCGACCTTGTCGGCGGCCACGGGCCGCGAGAACTCGGGCGGCGGCCCCGCGCGCCCTTCCGCGCTCATGCCGCCCCCGCCTTGGCCGCCCGCTCCGCCGGGGCGGCGAAGGCGGCGTCGCCCGCGAGCAGCGCGTCGGTCTTTTGGCCCGCGAGCGCCGAGGCCTGGCGGCGCACATACCCGGCCATCGCGCCGAGCTGCCCGGGCGCGGGCGCCGTCGTGCCGTACAGGTTTCGCCGCAGCGCACGTTCCAGCTCGCCGCCGCCCCGCGCCAACCCCGCTTCGTAGGCGGCGACGCGGCCGTAAAATCCCTCGGCCATCTGCCTGATCTTGCGGCCGACCGAAAGGTCGCCCACGCCCATCTCGCGCTACGCGCCGTCCATGTCGGCGAACATCAAATCGCACAGCGCCTGGCCCACGTCGCCTCGCGCCTGGCCGTCGCGCCTCAAGCGGTGCAGCAGCAGGAAGACGTGCAGCGCCACCATGTCGAAGCGCCCGTCCAGCGTGTCGGGCACACCGAAATCGGCGTAGAACGCCGGGCGGCGCGCCTGTTCGACCGCCGCGCGATAGAGCAGCCGCGCCCCGCGCCCGGCCCCGGTCTTTTTGAACAAATCCCTGATCTTCATGGTCTTTCCGAGGTTCCCGCGAGTCCCATGGCCGGATTGACACCGATTCACGCGAATGCCATCTTGCGCCGCCCAACGACCATAGAGCGACGATACGAGTGAATGCCGGGCGAACGCGCCGGGTCAACCCCGCTTCGACGGCCGCCAAACCCGGCGCACGAGATCATCGGCCACGGGAAAAAAGGGCTTCCGGCCCCATGCAGCTTCGCCGCCGCGGCGTCACAGCGATCCTGAGCGCGGTACCGCTTTTGGCGGCGCTCGCGCTCGGCGCCTGCGCGCCCAGCGTGGCCCAGCGCGGCAACGTGCCGGACGCCGAGAAGCTGGCCGAGATCAAGGCCGGCGACAGCAAGGACAAGGTGGTGCAGACCATCGGCTCGCCCTCGACCATCGGCACGTTCAGCGACAAGCGCTGGTACTACATCAGCCGCAAGACCGAGAAGTTCGGCTTCTTCGATCCCAAGACCGTCGACCAGCAGGTGGTCGAGGTGCTGTTCGACCAGGAGGACAAGGTTCAGGAGGTCAAGAAGCTGAACCTGAACGACGCCTACGACGTCGACCTGGTCGGCCGCAGCACGCCGACCGCCGGCAAGTCGGTCACCGTGATGGACCAGCTGTTCGGCAATATCGGCCGCTTCAACAAGGGCGCGGGCTCCGCGCCGAAGTAAGCCCTCGGTTTTCGGCGCCCGGCCATCGGCCCGAGATCTTTTCGGCTGAAAGCCGGGAGCTTCTTGCTAATGCGCCAGCGCGGCCAACAGCAGCAGCGCCACGATGTTGGCGATCTTGATCATCGGGTTGACCGCGGGCCCCGCCGTGTCCTTGTAGGGATCGCCCACCGTGTCGCCGGTGACCGCCGCCTTGTGCGCGTCCGAGCCCTTGCCGCCGTGATGGCCGTCCTCGATGTACTTCTTGGCGTTGTCCCAGGCGCCGCCGCCCGCGGTCATCGAGATCGCGACGAACAGGCCGGTGACGATCACGCCCAAAAGCATGGTGCCGACCGCGGCGAAGGCGTCGGCCTTGCCCGAGATGGCGCCGACCACGAAATAGAGAACGATCGGCGACAGCACCGGCAGCAGCGACGGCACGATCATCTCCTTGATCGCGGCCTTGGTCAGCATGTCGACCGCCCGGCCGTATTCCGGCTTGCCCGTGCCTTCCATGATGCCGGGGATTTCCTTGAACTGCCGGCGCACCTCGATCACCACGCTGCCCGCCGCGCGGCCGACCGCGGTCATGCCCATCGCCCCGAACAGATAGGGCAGAAGGCCGCCCAGCAGCAGGCCGACCACGACGTAGGGGTTCTTCAGCGAGAACTCGACCGACTTGATGCCGAGCTTGCCCTGGGCGATGAAGTAGTCGAGATCGGAAGTATAGGCGGCGAACAGCACCAGCGCGCCGAGACCCGCCGAGCCGATGGCGTAGCCCTTGGTCACGGCCTTGGTGGTGTTGCCGACCGCGTCGAGCGCGTCGGTGTTCTTGCGCACCTCCTTGGGCAGGCCCGACATCTCGGCGATGCCGCCGGCGTTGTCGGTCACCGGCCCATAGGCGTCGAGCGCCACCACCATGCCCGCCAGCGCCAGCATCGCGGTGGTCGCGATGGCGATGCCGAACAGCCCCGCCAGCAGGTAGCACGCGACGATGCCGGCGCAGATCACCAGGGCCGGCAGCGCGGTCGCCTCCATCGAGACCGCCAAGCCCTGGATCACGTTGGTGCCGTGGCCGGTGACCGAGGCCCGCGCCACCGAGCGCACCGGACGGTGGTTCGTGCCGGTGTAGTATTCGGTGATCCACACGATCAGGCCCGTGACCACCAGCCCCACCAGCGCGCACAGGAACAGGCTGAAGCCGGTGAAGGTCTTGCCGGTCACGGTCAACGCCGTGTCCATGCCGACGACATAGGCGGTGACGGGATAGAACGCGGCCGCCGACAGCGCGGCGGCCACGATCAGGCCCTTGTACATCGCCCACATGATGGCGTTGTCGGCGCCGAGCCTGACGAAGAACGTGCCGACGATCGAGGTGACGATGCACACCGCGCCGATCACCAGCGGGTAGCCCATCATCTTCGCCGCCAGCGCCGCGTCGCCGACGAAGAAGATCGACGCCAGCACCATGGTCGCAACGGTGGTGACCGCGTAGGTCTCGAACAGGTCGGCGGCCATGCCCGCGCAGTCGCCGACGTTGTCGCCCACGTTGTCGGCGATCACGGCCGGGTTGCGGGGATCGTCCTCGGGAATGCCGGCCTCGACCTTGCCCACCAGATCGGCGCCCACGTCGGCGCCCTTGGTGAAGATGCCGCCGCCGAGCCGCGCGAAGATCGAGATCAGCGAGGCGCCGAAGCCCAGCGCCACCAGCGCGTCGATCAGCGCGCGGCCGGGCACGCCCGCGCCGAGCAGGATGGCGTAATAAACGGTGACCCCCAGCAGCGCCAGGCCCGCCACCAGCATGCCGGTGACCGCGCCCGCCTTGAACGACAGGTCCAGCCCCTCGCCCAGGCTTTTCTGCGCCGCCACGGCGGTGCGCACGTTGGCGCGCACCGAAACGTTCATGCCGATGAACCCGGCCGCGCCCGACAGCACCGCGCCGATCGCGAAGCCGATCGCCGCCCACGATCCCAGGAACTGGTACAGCACCACCAGCACCCCTACGCCGACGATCGCGATGGTGGTGTACTGGCGGCGCAGATACGCGCCCGCGCCTTCCTGTATCGCGGCGGCGATTTCCTGCATGCGCGGCGTGCCGGCGTCCTTGGCCAGCACCCACTTGCCGATGACGATGCCGTAGACGATGGCCAGCAGGCCGCACAGGATCACGAATCCGTAGATCATCGAACCAACCCTCTAGCGCCGATTTGCGTCGTTATTCGCGTTGTGGCGGGGCGGCGGCCTTCGGAATGAGCCCCCGGCGCCGCCGAAAGCGGCGGGAACATGCCAGAAGCCCTGCGGGAAGGCAAAGGCGAAGCCGCGGCGATTTCGCCGCCGGGCTTTCGTTCCGCCGCTTTGTTGTCTATATACCCGCGCGAATCCGGTCCCGCGGCGGAGTCCGGATTCCCGCGCCACCCGACAAGGCCTTGGAATCGTTATGAGCTTCATCCGCTCTTTATGCGTCTATTGCGGCTCGTCGGGCCGCGGCGCCGCGGGCCACCGCGCCGCCGCCCAGAAGCTCGGGGGCGAGCTGGCGCGGCGCGGGATTCGCCTGATCTACGGCGGCGGCATGGTCGGCTTGATGGGCCTGGTCGCCGACGCGGCGTTGAAGGAAGGCGGCGCGGTCGTCGGCGTCATCCCGCAGCACCTCGACGACCAGGAGATCGGCCACCGGGGCCTCACCGAGCTGGTGGTGTGCGACTCGATGCACGCGCGCAAGCAGCGCATGTTCGAGCTGGCCGACGCCTTCGCGGTGCTGCCGGGCGGCTACGGCACGCTGGACGAGGCGTTCGAGATCATCACCTGGCGCCAGCTGACGCTGCACGATAAGCCCGTGTTCCTGGTGAACGTGGACGGGTATTGGGACCCGCTCGCCCGGTTGTTGCGGCACGTGATCGACCAGAACTACGCGCATCCCGAAACCGCGTCGCTCTATGCGGTCGTCGACGGGGTGGACGGCCTGTTCCGGGCGATGGAAGCCGAGCCCGAGCCGCATCTGCGCGTCAAGACGAAGTGGCTGTAGCGCCCCGCGCCCGGGTCGGATTGATCCCCGCGCTTCGCTTGGCTATCGTGCCACGCCTTTGCCCCAGGGAGTGTCCGCAGCCATGGCCAAGATCAAGGTGAAGACCCCGCTGGTCGAGCTCGACGGCGACGAGATGACCCGCATCATCTGGAAGTTCATCAAGGACAAGCTGATCCTGCCCTATCTCGACCTGAAGCTGGAGTATTACGACCTGGGGATCGAGCACCGCGACCAGACCGCGGACCAGGTGACGGCCGACTCGGCCAACGCGATCAAGAAGCGCGGCGTCGGCGTCAAATGCGCGACCATCACGCCCGACGAGAGCCGGGTCAAGGAATTCAACCTGAAGAAGATGTGGCGTTCGCCCAACGGCACGATCCGCAACCTCCGGGGCGGCACCATCTTCCGCCAGCCGATCATCTGCAAGAACGTGCCGCGCCTCGTGCCGGGCTGGACCAGGCCGATCGTGATCGGCCGCCACGCCTATGGCGACCAGTACCGCGCCACGGATTTCCGCTTTCCCGGCAAGGGCAAGATCACCATGACCTTCGCGCCGGCCGACGGCGGCAAGCCGGTGAGCTACGACATTTTCGACGCGCCCGCCTCGGGCGTGGCGATGGGCATGTACAACCTGGACGACTCGATCCGCGACTTCGCGCAGGCCTGCTTCAACTACGCGCTCAACCTGGGCTGGCCGCTCTATCTGTCGACCAAGAACACCATCCTCAAGGTCTATGACGGGCGCTTCAAGGACGTGTTCCAGGAGACGTTCGACCGGGAATTCATGGGCAAGTTCAAGGCCAAGGGCATCGTGTACGAGCACCGGCTGATCGACGACATGGTGGCCTCGGCGCTGAAATGGGAAGGCGGCTACGTGTGGGCCTGCAAGAACTACGACGGCGACGTGCAGTCCGACACGGTGGCGCAGGGCTTCGGCTCGCTGGGGCTGATGACCTCGGTGCTGATGACCGCCGACGGCAAGACGGTCGAGGCCGAGGCGGCGCACGGCACCGTGACGCGCCACTTCCGCGAGCACCAGAAGGGCAAGGAGACCTCGACCAACCCGATCGCCTCGATCTTCGCCTGGACGCAGGGGCTGTGGTACCGCGGCAAGTTCGACGCCGCGCCCGACGTGCAGGCCTTCGCCAAGACGCTGGAGAAGGTGTGCGTGGACACGGTCGAGGCCGGCTTCATGACCAAGGACCTGGCGATCCTGATCGACGCCAAGCAGCCCTGGATGACCACCACGCAGTTCCTGGACACGCTGGACCAGAACCTGCGGAAGGCGCTGGCCTAGGGCGCCCGCCGGCTGCGTCACGCCGCCCGGCGCATGCCGCATTGCCGCAGGAAGCCGTCCACGCGCTGCCAGAACAGCGCGCGGATTTCGTCGGTCTCCATCAGGATTTCGTGGCGCGCGTCGGCGATCCCGATATAGGCGGCGTTGGGGATGGCGCGCGCCAAGCGCTGCGTCGCCGCGACCGAAACGCGCCGCTCCTGTTCGGCCGCCATCACCAGGACCGGAATCTTGACGCCCCGGCCGAAGCCGCGCCGCTCGGTCGCGCGGATGGAATGCTGCGCGGCGCGCAGCCAGGCGAAGGTCGGCCCACCGACCGCGAGCTTGGGCCGGCGCGCGATCCAGGCGTGCTGGTCGAAGAAGCGCCGCCGGTCGTGGGTCAGCCGGTTGCCCTGGAAGCGCGCGCGCTTGGGATCGTAGTCGCCGGCGCCGAACAGGTAGTTGCGCCCGAGGCCCAGCGCGCAGGCCGCTTCGGCTTGTCCGCGCGCCAGCAGGCGCGGCAGCGGCCCGTAGTCGAGATCGACCATCGGCGAGGACAGCACCGCGACATCGAAGCTGCGGGGATGCTCGAACAGGTGGCGCAGCGCCAAATGCCCGCCCATGGAGTGCGCCAGCAGCAGCCGCGGCATGTCGGAATGCGGCGGCAGCGCGGTTTCCACCAGCTTGTCGAGGTCGCTGAGGTAGCGGCGGAAGTCCGGCACATGCACCTTCTGCCGGTTGGCGAGCGCCCGGGTCGACAGGCCCTGGCCGAACCAATCCAGCACGAACACGGACCAGCCGCGGTCGAGCAGGTCCTGGACCGTCTCGTGGTATTTCTCGACGAACTCGCCCAGGCCCGGCAGCACCAGGGCCGCGCCGACGCCGGGCGGGTGCGGCGGCCGCCAATGGGCGAAGCGCACCGTGCCTCCCATCGGCGCGTTGAGGCGATAGGCCTGCAGGCCCGGCGGCGCGGGACGGGGCTCGACCGGCGGCGCCTTGAGCGGCATCGGCGCCGGGCCCGGGGCGGCCTTCGCGTTCACCGGTTCAGCTCCCGCATCGCCGCGTCCAGCCCTTTGAGCGTCAGCGGATACATGCGCTGGCCGGCCAGCGCGCGCACCATGCCGATCGAGCGGTGATACCCCCACTCCTCCTCCGGCTGCGGGTTCAGCCACGCCGCGTGGGCATAAGTGCGGAACAGGCGCCCGAGCCACGCCTCGCCCGCTTCCTCGTTGAAATGCTCCACGCTGCCGCCGGGCTGCGCGATCTCGTAGGGGCTCATGGTCGCGTCGCCCACGATCACCAGCTTGTAGTCCTGCGGATAGGTGTGCAGCACGTCCCAAGTCGGCGTGGTCTCGTCGAAGCGCCGGCGGTTGTCGCGCCACAGCCGCTCGTACGGGCAGTTGTGGAAGTAGAACGTCTCGAGCCGCTTGAACTCGCTGCGCGCGGCGGTGAACAGCTCGGCCGAGGCGCGCACGTGCTCGTCCATCGACCCGCCGACGTCGAGCAGCAGCAGCACCTTGACCGTGTTGTGGCGCTCCGGCACCAGCTTCAGGTCCAAAAGGCCCCCGTTATGCGCGGTCGAGCGCACCGTGTCGGGCAGGTCGAGCTCGGTCGCCGCCCCCTCGCGCGCGAAGCGGCGCAGGCGCCTGAGTGCCACCTTCACATTGCGCGTGCCGATCTCGACGTCGTCGTCCAGGTTCCGGTACTCGCGCCGGTCCCACACCTTGACCGCGCGGAACTCGCGGTTCCTGTCCTGGCCGACGCGCACGCCCTCGGGGTTGTAGCCGTAGGCGCCGAAGGGCGAGGTGCCGGCGGTGCCGATCCACTTGCCGCCGCCCTGGTGGCGGCCCTTCTGTTCGGCCAAGCGCCGCTTCAGCGTCTCCATCAGCTTGTCCCAGCCGCCCAGCGCCTGGATCTGCCTTTTCTCTTCCTCGGTCAGCCAGCGTTCCGCGAGCTTGCGGAGCCACTCCTCGGGGATCGCCAGCGTGGCGGGGTCGACCGACTCCAGGCCCTCGAAGCACCGGGCGAACACGCGGTCGAACTTGTCGAGGTTGCGCTCGTCCTTCACCAGGGCAGAGCGGCTGAGGAAGTAGAATTCCTCGATGTCGTAGCGGGCCAGCCCCGCCTTCATGGCGCGCATCAGCGTCAGGTACTCGGTCAGCGACACCGGCACCCGCGCGTCCTTGAGGGCGAGGAAGAAGTGGGAGAACATCCCTAAGCCTGCCCGCCGCGGCAGCCGAACCATACGCCCCCGGCCGTCACGCGCCGATCGTCCTGAATTCCGGAAGGGCGGCGGCGGCCATCCGGTCGAACGTGCGCGTCGAGGCGCAGCCCGCCCGCCGGTTCACGCCGGCGATCACGCAATCCGCGAAATCGGCGCCGCCGGCCCGGTAGCGGCGCAACGCCTCGGCGGCGACGTCCGCCCGCTCGACCGCGAGCTCCACCGTGCGCAATATCCGCTCGACCGTGTCGGCGATGGCCGCGCGGTTCATGCGGTAGTTCCGCGCCAGAACCCAGACGAATTCGCACAGCACGACGAGGTTGACCAGGCCCGGTTCGGCCTCGCTGCATTCGCGCTCCAGGTAATCCGCGGCCTGCCGCGTTTGCCGCGCGTCGTCCTCGACGAAAAAGCGCACCAGCACGTTGGTGTCGATGCCGATCACTTGCGCCGCCGCCCAAGGCTTCGCATCACGTGCTCCGAGACGTGCGCGGCCACCCCTTCGTTCATGTCCGCGACGCTTACCCCCAGGCCCCGGCGCTTCACCATGCCGGCGAGCGACCGCAGCCGGATCGTTTTCGGCACCATGCGCGCGGTGCCGTCGTCCTGCACCTGGATGTCGAGCCGGTCGCCCGGCTTCAGGTTGAGCCGGTCGCGCACCTCCTTGGGAATGGTCATCTGGCCCTTGCTGGTCATCGTCGCCTGCGTCATGGTCCATTTCCTTACGATGAGGAATACTCCTTAGATTGTAGCGACCGCCTTACCCGGCGTCCATCGGACCCCGCCCCGGCGGCACGGCGCGCACATGCGCCTCCTGCTCGCGCGTCTCGACCGCGCCGGGCCGGGCGGCGCGCACGGCCTCGAGGGCGACTTGCGGGTCCATGCCCAATTCCACCAGCAGCCGCGCGCCGACCGTGCCGGTGCGCCCCAGGCCCATGCGGCAATGCACGAACACCCGCCCGCCCGCGGCCAGCGTTTCGCGCAGGGCCGGCGCGGCGCCGGCCCAGCCCGCCTCGAACTCGCGGTCGGGCACGGCGAAATCGCCGATCGGCAGATGCACCCACGCCATGCCGAGCGCCCGCACCCGCGCGCCGAGGTCGGCCATGCCCAGGATCGCCATCTCGCGCTCGGCCGTCAGCGTGACCACCGCGCCGACGCCGTCGGCCTTCAGGCGACGCAAGCGTTCCGCGTCGGGAAACGCGCCCAGGCCCAGCCGCCCGCCGCCGGGCAGATCGACCCAGCCCATGGGCGCGCCCCGGGACGCATCGGCCATGGCGCGTGGCCTAGCTCCGCTGGCGGCGGGCGAGGAAGGCCAGCCGCTCGAACAGCTGCAAATCCTGCTCGCTTTTCAGAAGCGCCCCGTGCAGCGGCGGGATCACCTTGTCCGGGTCCTTGGCGCGCAGTGCCTCGGGCGGCAGGTCCTCGACCATCAAGAGCTTGATCCAGTCCAGCAGCTCCGAGGTCGAGGGCTTCTTCTTCAGGCCCGGCACCTCGCGCAAATCGTAGAACACGCCGAGCGCGTCGCGCACCAGGTCCTTGCGGATGCCGGGGTAGTGCACGTCGACGATGCGCTTCATCGTGTCGCGGTCGGGAAACTGGATGTAGTGGAAGAAGCAGCGGCGCAAAAAGGCGTCGGGCAGCTCCTTCTCGTTGTTCGAGGTGATCACCACGACCGGCCGGTGCGCGGCCCTGACCGTCTCGCGCGTCTCGTGGACGTGGAACTCCATGCGGTCGAGCTCGAGCAGCAGGTCGTTGGGGAACTCGATGTCGGCCTTGTCGATCTCGTCGATCAGAAGGACCGGCGCGGCGTCGGCGGTGAAGGCCTGCCACAGCTTGCCCTTGACGATGTAGTTGCGGATGTCGTGGACCTTTTCCTCGCCCAGCTGCGAGTCGCGCAGGCGGCTGACCGCGTCGTACTCGTAGAGCCCGTGCTGCGCCTTGGTGGTGGATTTGATGTGCCACTCGATCAGGTCCTTGCCGAGCGCGCGGGCGATCTCGCGCGCCAGCACGGTCTTGCCGGTGCCGGGCTCGCCCTTCACCAAGAGCGGGCGCTCCAGCGCCACGGCTGCGTCGACCGCCGTCATCAAATCCTTGGTGGCGACGTAGCTGTCGGTGCCCTGGAAGCGGGCGGCGGTCGCGGCCATGCGCGCGGGCTTTCCCTACTTCGCCCTGGGCACGGCGACGCCGATCATGGCGTCGCGCGTGACGATCCGGGCCAGGCGCTCCTCGCTCCAGCCCTCGGTTCCCGCCGGCCGCGCCGGCAGCACCAGATAGCGCATGTCGGCGGTCGAGTCGTGGACGCGCAGCTCCACCCCGCCGGGTATGCGCGTGCCGAACTCGGCCAGCACCGCGCGCGGCTCGCTGACCGCGCGGCTGCGGTAGTTCCGGCTCTTGTACCAGTCCGGCGGCAGGCCCAGCACGTTGCGCGGATAGCACGAGCACAGCGTGCACACGATCATGTTGTGCAGCGCGGGCGTGTTCTCGACCACGATCAGGCGCAAGGGGGCCACCGTGACGCCCAAGAGTTCCTCCGCCGCGGCGCTGCCGTCGGCCAGCAGGCGCTTCTTGTAGTCCGGGTCGGTCCAGGCCCGCGCCACCATGCGCGCGCCGAGCGCGGGCGAGCGCGAATCCATCCGGTCGATCTGCTCGCGCAGCTCGGCCGCCGAGATCACGCCCTTCTCCTCCAGCAATTGCCTGAGGGCCTCGGCCAGCAGCTCGTACTCGCCGGGCTTATCGGCCCGGCCGGCCGCCGCGCGCGGATGGTCGTGCTCGTGCGTGTGCGCCATGCTCGCTCTCCCTCAGGCCGGCTCCAGCCAGTGCTGGAAGATTTCGATTTCGATGCTGTCCTGAGGCGCGCCGCGATAGCCGGGCCACA
>JBQTIS010000387.1:0-11095 GCA_052387895.1 Rhodospirillales bacterium
CCGCGAGCACGTTGCGCCCGCGCCTTTCGACAAGCGCGGTCGCGTGCGCGGCTGCGTCGAACGTGCTGACGCCAATCGCCGGCAGACCGGTCGCAAGCTTAAGCCCGCGCGCGGCGGCGAGCCCCGCGCGCAGGCCCGTGAACGACCCGGGACCCTGCGTGGTGGCGATGGCGGCGAGCGCGCCGTAGCTTAGGCCCGCCTCGGCCAGCGCCGCTTCGATCATCGGAAGCAGGATTTCCGCCTGCCCGTGCCTGGAAGCCTGGGCGCGGCGGGCGAGCACCCGGCCCTTTTGCCACAACACGACCGAGCAGGCCGCGCCCGCGCAGTCGAAGGCGAGGATCGGGCCGGGAAAAATTCCGGGCGGCGGATTCACGCGCCCTGCCGTAGTATGGCCGGATCATGCCCGACACCGCGATTCAGCCGACCCTCGCCGCCGCGCTCGAGGAGATAGCCCCGCCTAGCTGCGGCGTGTTCTTGGACCTGCGCTACGCCACGGCAGACAATCTGACCGGCAAGCCGATCTACCGGCGCGCGGGCTGCTACCTGCATCCCGACGCGGCCCGGCTGCTGCGACGCGCGGCCGAGCTGGCGCGGCCGCTGGGGCTGAAGCTCTGCGTGTTCGACGCTTACCGGCCGCCGGCCGCGCAATGGGCGCTGTGGAACCATCTGCCCGATCCCGATTTCATCGCCGACCCCCGGCGCGGATCGCACCACAGCCGCGGCGCGGCGGTGGACCTGACGCTGGCCGCGCCCGACGGCGCCTTGCTGGACATGGGTACCGGATTCGACGCGATCACGCCGATGTCCTATCACGCCGACACCGCCGTGTCGCCCGAGGCGCAGAAGAACCGCCTGCTGCTGCTGGGGCTGATGTCGGCGGCGGGATGGGATTTCTACGCCAAGGAATGGTGGCACTACCAGCTGTTCCAGCCCCGCCGCTATCCGTTGATCGACGACGGCGCCCGGGCGCCGGCGTTAATGTAAGCCAGAGACGCCCGGGGGACAGCATGAAGCGCCCGTCCGCCGCCATCGCCCTCGCCGTGTCGATCATGGTCCCGGCCGCGCCGGCCAGGGCCGGTGATTCCGCCGTGATTCTGGCCTATCCGCGCATCGCCGGCGGGCCGGCGCACAGCACCGTGACCCAGGCGCAGTTCGAGGCGCATCTGAAGGAGCTGGCCCAAGGCCCCTACAAGGTCATGCGCCTGGGCGACGTGGTGGACGCGTTGAAGGCCGGGCGCGAGTTGCCCGACCGCGCCGTGGCGCTGACCTTCGATTCCGGCGACCGCGCGATCCACCGCGCGATCTGGCCCAAGCTGAAATCGCTGAACCTGCCCTTCGCAGTGTTCGTCGCCACCGACCGGCCGGGCAACCGCGCCAACTATCTGGGCTGGGAACAGTTGAGCGAGCTCATGGCGGCGGGGGTGGAGATCGGCATCGAGGGACCGGGCGGCCCGAGCCTGGCCACGGTCGCGCCCGAGCGCGCGAAAGCCGAGATCGCGCGCGGGATGCAGCGCATGCGCCAGGAATTGGGCCGCGCGCCGCGGTTCTTCGCCTATCCCCAGGGCGAATATACGCGCGCGGTCGCCGAAGCGGCCGCCGAGGCGGGACTGGAAGCCGCGTTCGGCGACCAATCCGGCGTCGCGCATGCGAGCCTCGGCCTGTTCCAGCTGCCGCGCTTCCTGTTGAGCCAGACCTACGCCGACATGGAGCGCTTCGCGATCGTCGCCAACGCCATGGCGCTGCCGATCCGCGACCTGACGCCGGCCGACACGCTGGTCGGCGCCGACAATCCGCCGGCGATCGGTTTCACCGCCGCCGCGCCGGTCGGCAGGCTGGAGCAGCTCAACTGCTTCGCCGCGGGCCTGGGCCGCGCGACGGTGGAGATTTTGGGCGGGATACGCGCCGAGGTGCGGATGCCCGGTCCGTTCCCGCCCGGGCGCATGCGCGTCAACTGCACGCTGCCCGGCCCGGACGGGCGCTGGCGCTGGCTGGGGCTGCCCTTCGTCGTGGCCAAGCCTTAAAGCCCCCCAAACGAAGCGCGGCCCGAAGGCCGCGCTTGAATTCCGGGTCGAAAGCGCCGTGCGTCAGACCGCGCGGACCTCGGTCACCTCGGGGATGTAGTGCTTCAGCATGTTCTCGATCCCCATCTTCAAGGTGGCGGTCGAGCTGGGGCAGCCGGAGCACGAGCCGTGCATCTGCAGGAACACCACGCCGTCCTCGAAGCCCTGGAACACGATGTCGCCGCCGTCCTGGGCCACGGCCGGGCGCACCCGCGTTTCCAGGAGCTCCTTGATCTGGGTGACGATCTCGCTGTCGTCCTCGCCGCCTGCTGCGGCGGCGGCGGCTTCCACGATCGCCGGACGGTTGGCGGTGAAATGCTCCATGATCACGCCCAGCACCGCCGGCTTCATCAACTGCCAGTCGCGGTCCGCCGCCTTGGTGACGGTGACGAAGTCGCCGGCCAGGAACACGCCGGTCACGCCCTCGACGTCGAACAGCCGCTCGGCCAGCGGCGAGCGCTTGGCCTCGGCCGCCGAAACGAAGTTGGCGGTGCCCGACGGCATCACGGCGCGGCCGGGAACGAATTTCAGCGTCGCCGGATTCGGGGTTTCTTCGGTCTGGATGAACATCGCCCTGTCTCCCTGGATTTGTCCGGCGTCGCCGCTTGAGGGACGCCGCGCCCATGCCTATGTCTTGTCGAGATACCGGCTATATCGACAAATGAGCCTCGGCGGGCGCAAAATCAAGACCGATTATGGATCAAGACCTTACCGAAAAAATGGGTATGCGCGGCCCGGCCGCTTCCGGCCTGCAATCCTGCCCCGATCCTGACGTCGATTGGATCGTGACCGCGGGGCGCAAGCAGGAGACGCTGCGCGGCGTGGTGGCAGAGCTGTGCCGGCATCTGGTCGAAACCGGCCTGCCGCTGGCGCGCATGATGTTGAGCGTGCGGCTGCTGCATCCGCTGGTGGCCGCGCGCGGCATTTTCTGGCGCCAGGGCAATGCCGGCTGCACCGAGCAGATCGACCGCGGCCATGACGTGCTGCAGGCCGGCATCTACCTCGACAGCCCGCTGCGCCTGGCCTACGAGCAGGGCCAGACCGTGCGCCGGCGCCTCGGCCGCCCCGCCGCCGGCGACGACTTTCCGATCCTCAAGGAACTCGCCGACGAGGGCATGACCGACTACCTGGTGCTGCCGGTGCACTTCACCGACGGGGTGCGCGCGGTGACCACCTGGGCGACCGACCGCGGGGAAGGCTTCTCCGACGCCGACATCGCGCGCTTGGGCGCGCTGATGCCGGTCCTGGCGCTGCTGGTCGAGGTGCATTCCCGGCGCGAGCTCTCCAGCACCGTGCTCGACACCTATATCGGCGGCGACGCGGGCCGGCGCGTGCTCAGCGGCAACATCAAGCGCGGCGACGCCAGCGTCATCAAGGCGGTGCTGTGGTATTGCGATTTGCGCGGCTTCACGCCCTTGTCGGAGAAGCTGGACGGACCCGAGCTGATCGGCATCCTGAACGAATACTTCCAACGCATGGCCGAGCCGGTCGCCGCGCACGGCGGCGAGGTGCTGAAGTTCATCGGCGACGCGATGCTGGCGATCTTCCCGCTCGCCAGCCGCGACGAGGAGATCGCCTGCAACGCGGCGTTGAAGGCCGCGCGCGCGGCGCTGGCGGCGATGAAATCCTACAGCGTGGAATGCGCCTCGTGCGGCCGGCCGCGCCTCAACTTCGGCGTGGCGCTGCATCTGGGCGAGGTGACCTACGGCAATATCGGCGCGCCCGACCGGCTGGACTTCACCGTGATCGGGCCGGCGGTCAACCGCGTCGTGCGCATCGAGGAGATGTGCCGGCGGTTGAACGCCGAGGTCCTGGTCTCGGCCGCCGTCGCCAAGCATTGCCGCGGCGATCTGGTCTCGGTCGGCCGTCACGTCCTGCGCGGCGTGGGCGAGAAGCTCGAGCTGTTCACGCTGCCCGGCGCCGTGCCCCAGCGCACCGCGGCGGAGTAGCGACCGCCTATCTCAGCGCCGCCGCCGCTTCGGCCATCCGCGCGCGCGCGCGCAAGATCGCGTAGCCCAGCCCCGCGAGGTGGCTCGGCAGCAGCACGCTGTCGGGCGCGCCGTTGAACACGATGAGGGGATGCAGCTGGGCCGCCTCGCCGAGCGCGCCGAGCATGCGCTTCCACGCCGGCTCGGCCTTTTTTTCCGCCAGCGCCCGGTCGAAATCCGCCCCGAGCTCGCGCAGGAACAGCGAATACGCGTAGAGCCGGCCCTTGGCGGCGAAGAACACCTCGTCGGCGGCGAGGTCGAGCAGGTTGCCGGCGCTTTGGGCGATGTGCGCTTCGATCAGCGCCGATTGCGCGTCGATGTCGGCGGCGGCGGCCTCTAGCACGCCCAGCAGCGCGTCGGGCCGGCGCTCCAGCGCCGCGCGCTTGGCCGACAGGCGCTCGTTGTAGGCGCCAAGCGCCTTGCGCGCGGCGCGGTACTGCGCCTCGGACGAGGCCGTGGCCCCGAAACCCGAGCGCCAGTCGAAAATCCAGACGTTGCCCGGGGACTTGAGCAGCCCCACGGCGCGGTCGAGATCGGCGTCGAGCCGCGCCTGGCCGCGCGGCCGCGTCTGTTCGGCCAGCGCCTGGGTCGCGCGCGCCAGGCCCGCCACGACGCCGGTCTGGAAGGCCGGCATGTTGTCGAGCATCGCGCCGGGCAGGAAGAACGGGTCGTTCGCGGCCCAGTGGCGCCGGTCGACCTCGCGCTCGATCAGGGAAGCCGCCAACGCCACGGCGCGGCTCGCCCCGATCGGCGGCGGCGGCGCGGCGAAGTCGGGATCGTCGTCGATCGCGTGCAAGAAGAACATGCCCAGGGGGTAGTAGAGAGCGAGCGCCGCCGCGAAACCCAGGAGCAATATCCATCCCGCGCGGCGCGGCCTTTTCTGTTCGCTGGGCGGGGCCTCGTCATCGAAGCTCGGCGCCTCGGGCTGGTAATCCCGCGCCATCGCGCCGCTATTCGCCCATCTGCAGGAACAGGCCGCGCCGGCGCGCCACGCGCACGGCATAAAGGAACGCCGCGATCCCCAGCACCATGTAGAGCGCGTTCAACGCGGCGGCGTAGGCCAGGTAGTCGAGCCGCACGACGTGGTCGAACAGCACCGCGCGCATGCCCTCGAACACATGCGCCGAGGGCAGCGCCCAGGCGACGATTTGCAGCCACCACGGCAGGATGGCGACGGGATAGTAGATCGCGCTGACCGGCGCCAACAGGAAGATCGCCAGCCACGCCAAGCTTTCCGCGCTCTGCCCGTAGCGCAGGATGATGCCCGACAGCACCATGCCCAGGGCCCAGCCGAACACCAGCAGATTGGCGAAGAACAGGACCAGCGGCAGCCCTAGGGTGAAGATTGAGAACTGGTAGAGCGGGATGGCGAGCAGCGCCGCCGGCACCGTGCCGATCAGCGTGCGGATCAGGCTCATGGTCATCAGCGCCGCCGCCAGCTCGATCGGCCGCAACGGGCTGGTGAACAGATGGCCGAGGTTGCGCGACCACATCTCTTCCATGAACGACACCGACACGCCGAGCTGCCCGCGGAACAGCACGTCCCACAGCAAGACGCCGGCGATCAGTACTCCCGCGGCCTGGGCCACCCAGCTCGAGTTCTCGCGCAGGAACATGCTGATGAAGCCCCACAGCACCACCTGGATGGTCGGCCAATAGATCAGCTCGAAGATCCGGGTCCAGGAGTTCTTCAGCAGCAGCGCGTAGCGCGCGACCATCGCCAGCACCCGGCGCAGCGACAGCGCCGCCGGCGCGGTCCACAAGCCGGCCCGGGTCCCGTTCATTGCGCGGCCTGCCCCAAGGCGGCGGCGCCGCGCCGGCGCGCGATGTCGAGAAACACCTCTTCCAGCGTCTTGCGGCCGTATCGGTCAATCAGCTCGCCGGGGGCGCCGCGGTCGACGATCCGGCCCGCGCGCATCATCAGCACGCGGTCGCACAGCCGCTCGACCTCGGCCAAGTTGTTCGAGGCGAGCAGGATGGTGGCCCCGGTCGCGCGCCGGAACGTCTCCAGATACCCGCGCACCCAGTCCGCCGTGTCGGGATCGAGCGAGGCGGTGGGCTCGTCCAACAGCAGCACGTCGGGCGCGTTGAGCAGCGCCTTGGCCAGCGCCACGCGGGTTTTCTGCCCGGCCGACAACTTGCCCGCCGCGCGGTCGATGAAGGCGTCGAGCTGCAAGTCGCGCGCAAGCTGGGCCACGCGCGCGCCGACATCGGCGAGGCCGTAGAGATGGCCGTAGATCGCCAGGTTCTCGCGCACGGTCAGGCGATGCGGCAGGTCCAGATAGGGGCTGGTGAAGTTCATGCGCGGCAGCACGCGGTAGCGGTGGCGCACGATGTCCTGGCCCAGCACACACGCCTCGCCCGATGTCGGCAGCAGCAGGCCCAGCAGCATCGAGATGGTGGTGGTCTTGCCCGCGCCGTTGCCGCCCAAGAGCGCCGCCACCGAGCCGCGCGCGACCGTGAAGTCGATCGCGTCCACGGCCAACACCTCGCCGAACCGCTTCGTCAGCCCGTGGACCTCGATGACCGGCGTATTTGTCTGGTTCATGGCGGCGCATCATGCCCCGGCGGACGGGGCGGCGCTAGGCGGCGGCGCTTGCGCGGGCCGGTTGGCCCGTGCAGCCTCTCAAGCCGTCATGGCCGAGCTTCCCCTTGCCCAGGGCCTTTCGGCGCCCGACACCGGGGCCCTGCGGCTGCGCACGCTGGTGCTGATCCGCTGGGTGGCGGTGATCGGCCAGGCCGGCGCGGTGCTGGCGGTGCATCTGGGCCTGGGCTTCGATCTGCCGCTGGCGGCGGTGTCGGCGACGATCTTCGCCGCCGCCGTCACCAACGTGGCGATGGCGATCGCGCGGCCGGCCCAGGCGCGGCTCAGCGACCGCGAGGGGGCGGTCTATTTCGCGTTCGACATCCTGCAACTGGCGCTGCTGCTGTTCCTCACCGGCGGGGTGCAGAATCCGTTCGCGATTCTGCTGCTGGCGCCGGTGGCGATCGCCGCGTCCACGCTGTCGGGCCGCAGCACGCTGCTGCTCTCGGCCCTGGCGCTGGCGTCGATCGCGGTGATCGCCCGGTTCCACCTGCGCCTGCCCTGGCCCGGCGGCGGGGTCGAGCTGCCGCTGGTCTATCAGCTCGGCATGGCGGCGGCGCTGGCCACGGGCACGCTGTTCATCGCCTTCTATGCCTGGAGCCTGGCGCATGGGCAGCGCCGCATGTCCGAAGCATTGAGCGCGACCCAGGCCGCGCTGGCGCGCGAGCACCGCCTGTCGGCCCTCGGCGGCCTGGCGGCGGCGGCGGCGCACGAGCTGGGCAGCCCCTTGAGCACCATCGCCGTGGTGGCGCACGAGCTGAAACGCGCCGTGCCCCGGGACAGCCCCTTGGCCGAGGACATCGCGCTGTTGGTGAGCCAAAGCGACCGCTGCCGCGCCATCCTGGCTATGCTGGCGGAGCGGCCGGAGCAGTGCGGCGGCGCGCCCTATGAGCGCCTGCCGGCCAGCGCGCTGGTCGCAGCGGCGTTGCCCGCGCTGGGGCTGGGCGAGGCGGCCGGCATCGCCGTCGAGTTCCACGCCGCCGGCGACGGTCCCGAGCCGGTGCTGGCGCGCGCGCCCGAGGTGCTGCACGGCCTGGGAAATCTGCTGGAGAACGCGCGCCAGTTCGCGACTAGCCGCGTGGACGTGACCACGCGCTGGCGCGCCGACGAGCTGTCCGTGCTGATCGAGGACGACGGACCGGGTTTCGACCCCGGCATCCTGGGCGAGCTGGGCGAGCCGTACCTGACGACGCGGCGCGGCGGCGGGCATATGGGGCTCGGCGTGTTCATCGCCAAGACGCTGCTCGAGCGCACCGGCGCGCGCATCGCCTTCGGCAACCGCCCGGGCCGGCTGGGCGCCCAGGCCGGGGCGGCGATTGCCATTCGTTGGCGGCGTGCCGATATTCAAGCCGGTAAAGGAAATGGGTAACGGCAATGGCTGACAACCGGGCGCCGGCCGGCGCGGCGCGGACCTTGCTGCTGGTGGACGACGACGCGCCCTTGCGCGAGCGCCTGGCCCGCGCCTTGTCCCAGCGCGGCTTTTCCGTCGCCGTGGCCGACAGCGTACGCGCTGGCGCGGAAGCCGCCCGCAGCCAGTCCCCCGCCTATGCCGTGGTCGATCTGCGCCTGGGGGATGGCAGCGGACTAGACGTAGTGGCGACCCTGCGCCAGGCGCGCGCTGACGTACGCGTGATCGTACTTACAGGGTACGGGAACATCGCCACGGCCGTTGCCGCGGTCAAGGCGGGCGCCTTGGACTATCTGCCCAAGCCGGCCGACGCCGATGCCATCGTGGCGGCGCTGCTGGCGGAAAAGGGCGGGATGCCGCCGCCGCCGGCGGAGCCGATGTCGGCCGGCCGCGTACGCTGGGAGCACATCCAGCGAGTGTACGAGCAATGCGACCGCAACGTGTCGGAGACCGCGCGGCGCTTGCGTATGCACAGACGTACGCTCCAGCGTATCCTTGGCAAACACGCTCCGCGCGACTAGAATAATATGTTGATAATAATAGAAAATGAGAAAAAGCGACCGGCATGACTCTAGGTCCGTACGACAGGCTGTACGCTATCGGCGATATACATGGCCGAATCGACCTGCTTGACCGGCTGTACCAGGAGATTCGCGCCGACGCGGCCAAGGCGCCGCCGGGGCGCCGGCTGGTGGTGCATCTCGGCGATTACGTCGACCGGGGCCATGACAGCCGTGGCGTGATCGAACGCGTCATGGCGCCGGGCCTAGCCGGGTTCGAAACCGTGGCGCTTCTGGGCAACCACGACCTGATGATGCGCGAATTCCTGGTCGACCCGATCGCGGCCGGCCCGGGCTGGCTGCACAACGGCGCGGCCGCGACGCTGGAGAGCTACGGCGTCGACCCGCCGCTGGCGTTCGAGGACCTGCCGCGCGCCCGAGACGCGCTGGCCCGCGCGCTGCCGCCCCCGCACCGCGCCTTCCTCCAAAACCTGGTCCACTACCACGCCGTCCCGCCCTATCTTTTCGTCCATGCCGGGATCAGGCCGGGCGTGCCCTTGGAGCGCCAGAGCCTGGACGATCTGGTCTGGATCCGCGAGGAGTTCATGGATTCCGAGGCCGACCACGGCTTCGTGGTGGTGCACGGCCACTCCATCCTGCCCGCGCCCGAGCTCAAACGAAACCGCATCGGCATCGACACCGGGGCCTGGCGCACCGGGCGGCTCACCGCCGCGGCGCTCGGCGCCGGCCCCGCTCGCTTTCTTTCGACCTGAGGCAATGCTAGTCCTGGCTTGGGGGCGCGATGGACCTGGACGAATATTTCGCGAGCGAGATCGACCAGCACGCCCGGTTGCTGGGGCCGACCGCCAAGGCCACGCGCGAGGACTTCAAGCGCCTGGTTGCGGTTTGCGCCAAAAGCCTCGGGGCCGGCGGCAAGCTCTTGTTCTTCGGCAACGGCGGCAGCGCCGGCGACGCGCAGCACCTCGCGACCGAGCTGACCGTGCGCTACGTCAAGGACCGCGCGCCGATCGCCGCCATCGCGCTGACCACCGACACCTCGGCGCTCACCGCCATCGGCAACGACCTGGGCTTCGAGCAGCTGTTCGCCCGCCAGGTGGCGGCGCTCGGCCGCAAGGGGGACGTGGCGATCGCGATCTCGACCTCGGGCAAGAGCAGAAACGTGCTGCTGGGCCTCAAGGCCGCGCGCGCGGGAGGCCTTGCCACGGCCGGGTTTACCGGCCTGAGCGGCGGCGAGATGGGACCGCTGTGCGACGCGCTGCTCCGCGTGCCGTCAGCCGTGACCGCGCGCATCCAGGAAATGCACATTCTTCTCGGCCAGATGCTGTGCGGCGCGCTCGAGCGCGAGCTGGGGCTGGCGTGAGGCGATGAGCGAACGCTCCGCCCTGGCCGCGCTGGTGCCGCGCCTTGCCGGGGCGCGCGTGGTGTGCGTCGGCGACGCGATGCTCGACCGCTTCGTGCTGGGCGCGGTCGAGCGCGTGTCGCCCGAGGCGCCGATCCCGGTGCTGCGCGTGGAGCGCGAACACGCGGTGCTGGGCGGCGCCGGCAACGTGGTGCGCAACCTGGCGGCGCTGGGCGCCACGGCGCGGTTCGTCGGCGTGATCGGCGACGACGCGGCGGGCGCCGAGGTGATGAGCCAGCTGACCGAGCAGCCCGGCGCCGAGCCGTCGCTGGTGATCTCGCCGGGCCGGCGCACCACGATCAAGGAGCGGTTCGTGGCCGGCTCGCAGCAATTGCTGCGCGCCGACCGCGAGGCCAGCGGGCCCTTGAGCGCCGAGGCCGAGAAGGCGCTGCTGTCGCATATCGGCAAGGTCGAGGGCGCGCTGGCGCTGTCGGACTACGGCAAGGGCGTGTTGAGCGAGGCGGTGCTGCGGGGCGCGATCGCCGCGGCCGCGGGACGGCCGGTGGTGGCCGATCCCAAGGGGCCGGATTTCCGCCGCTACCGCGGCGCCACGGTCGTTACGCCGAACCGCAAGGAGCTGGGGCTGGCGACCGGCATGCCCGTGTCGAACGAGCGCGAGGTCATGGCCGCCGCGCGCCGGATCATCGAGACCTGCGGCGTCGCCAACGTGCTGGTGACGCTAAGCGAGCAGGGCATGCTGCTGGTGCCCGGCCGCGATTCCAAGGAAATGGCGCCGACGCGTCTGCCGGCGGAGGCGCGCGAGGTGTTCGACGTCTCTGGCGCGGGCGACACGGTGGTGGCGGCGCTGGCGGCCGCGCTGTCGGCCGGCGCCGGACTGGTGGAGGCGGCCAGGCTCGCCAACGTCGCCGCCGGCATCGCCGTCGGCAAGGTCGGCACCGCCGTGGTCTATCCCGACGAGATCCTGCACGCGCTGCACGCGCAGGAGCTGATGGGCGGCGAGGCCAAGGTGCTGGGCCTGGGCGCGGCGCTCGACCGCATAGCCGGGTGGCGGCGCAAGGGCCTGAAGATCGGCTTCACCAACGGCTGCTTCGACCTGCTGCATCCCGGCCATGCCGGGCTCCTCGCCTTTGCGCGCGGCGGCTGCGACCGGCTGGCGGTGGGCCTCAACGACGAC
>JBQTIS010000388.1:0-2173 GCA_052387895.1 Rhodospirillales bacterium
GGCGCGTGCTGAAGTGGCTGCAAGTCACGACCGCCGGCACCCGGCCGGCGATGTGGGATAGGCACAGGTCGAGCAGCGTGTCGCGCTCGTCGTCCGACAACAGAAACTGCTCGGAATAATTCGCCAGGATGCAGATTCCGTCCACGCCCTGGTCGACCATGCAATCGAGCACGCGGTGCTGGCCATCGAGATCCAATTCGCCGGACCGTGTGAAGGGGGTGGGGGCTATGGGAAACACGCCGCTGTAGACCCTATCGGCCATCGTTCCGCTCCTGTCGGTTGATGGATTGCGACCCCGGCGGCGGGCGATCAGCCCGCAAACTGCCTCCCCGGCAGACCGCGCACGCCTGTTTCGCAGGCGAACAACCCGCCGGCCAGGGGCTGCTGCGCGCGTTCCTCCGCAGTCAGCCCTATCGATGCCGAGGTGACGAACAGTGTGGTCAGGCCAGGGCCGCCGAAGGCCGGGCGCGTCACCTGCGCCACCGGCAAGCGTATCGCAAATTCGGCCGTGCCGTCGTTGCGAAACCGCGTGACGCGCCAGCCGCCCCAATGCGCCACCCATAAGCGGCCTTCCGCGTCCACCGTCATCCCATCGGGAAAGCCGTCGTCCTCGGCGAAACGGATATGCGGCCGCTTGCGCGTGGGCAAGCCGTGGGCGTCCAGGTCGAACGCATGGACAACCCGACCCAGCGTGTCCGTGTGATACATGGTGCGGCCGTCGCCGGTGAAAGCGGGGCCGTTGGTGCAGATGTAGCCGCCATCGGTTTTCGTCCAACGTCGCTCGGCGTCGAGGCGATAGAGCCAGCCCGTCGGCCGCTTCAGGTCGTCGTCCATGCTGCCGGCCCAGAACCGGCCGGACGGGTCGCAATTGCCGTCGTTGAAGCGGTTGCCCGGAAAGCCCGGCTCCGGGTTGTCGATCCGCTCGATCGCGCCGGTCTCGAGGTCGAGGAACACGAAGCCCGACTTGAACGCGGCGACGAACCCGCCACCGCGCCTCCGGGCGATGCAGCCGATTATCTCGGGCACCTTCCAGCTGCGCTTGTCGCCGGTGCCGGGGGTGTAGCGATGGACCGCGGGCGCCTTGATGTCCACCCAATAAACTGCGCGATCACGCTCGTCCCATACCGCACCCTCCCCCAACAGCGCGGCGGCGGGCCAGACGCAGAGCGGCTCGCCGGGTTTGGCCTCAGGTCCAGCCGGCATCGACGATGAAATTCTGCGCGGTGCAAAGGCGGCTGTCGTCGGCCGCCAGCCACAGCACCATGCGTGCGATATCCGGCGGATAGAGCTTCTCCTTCAGGCATTGGTTCTCGCGGATCTGCCGCTCGCCGGTCTCGTCCAACCACAATTTGACCTGGCGTTCGGTCATGATCCAACCCGGCACCACGGTGTTGACGCGGATATTGTCGGACCCCCAATCGCGCGCGAGGCCCCGCGTGATGCCGTGCACCGCCGCTTTGCTGGCGGTGTAGGCGGGATAGCCGCCCTCGGCGTTCATCCAGCTGATCGAGCCGAAGTTGACGATCGAGCCGCCGCCCGCCGCCTTCATCTGCGGATACACCGCTTGCGCGGCGAAAAACTGGTGGCGCAGATTGACCTGGATGCGCTCGTCCCAGTACGCGACGGTCACGTCCATCGGCTTGTGCCGGTCGTCGTTGGCGGCGTTGTTAACCAAGGCGCGGATCGCACCCAGCTTCTCCTTGGCCTGCGCGACAGCGGCGCGGAGCGCTTCGATGTCGCGCAGATCGCACTGAATGAACAGCGGCTTCAGGTGCCCGGCCCTGGCGATGCCGTCGGCCAGTTTCCGCGACGCATCGCCGGCGATGTCCACGAAGGCGACCTTGGATCTCTGGGCGCAGAAATGTTCGACGATGCTCGCGCCGATGCCGGACCCGCCGCCGGTGATGAAGACGACGCGGTCCTTCAGGCTGGGATAAATCGCGAATTCGCTCATGGCGCGCTGCTACTCCGCGGCAGGTTGCACCCAGACGATAGCGCCAGCGCGTCGGCGCCGGCGCGTGGCGATAGCAAGGCGAACGTCGTGCTCCGATTGGACCAACAGCCGCTCCATCGCCTTGCGCGCCTGCTCGGGCTGCTGGCGTTGGATCGCCGTTAGCACCGCGCGGTGCAGCGGCAGCGAATGGCGCTGGCCGCGCGGATTGTCGTTGGAAAG
>JBQTIS010000389.1:0-7223 GCA_052387895.1 Rhodospirillales bacterium
CTCTTGGGACGGTGATAGGTGAATGCATGCATGTGAGTCTCCTTAAGCCGCGTTCTTGTTGTGCATCGCCGCCCACACGTTCTGCGGGCTCGCCGGCATCGGCAGGTCCTTCACGCCGAGCGCGTCGGTGATCGCGTTCATGAGCGCGGCCGGCGCGCCGATGGCGCCCGCCTCTCAGCAGCCCTTCACGCCCAGCGGGTTGTGCGTGCAGGCCGTCACGCTGTGCGCCACCTTGTAGGACGGCACGTCCTGCGCCCGCGGCATGCAGTATTCCATGAACGAGCCGGTGGTGAGCTGCCCGTTCTTGTCGTACACGCACGCCTCGGTCAGCGCCTGGCCGATGCCCTGGGTCAGCCCCCCGTGCACTTGGCCCTCGACGATCATCGGGTTGATGATCCGGCCGAAGTCGTCGGCCGCGGCGAAGCTTTGGATCTCCACCACGCCGGTCTCCGGGTCCACCTCCAGCTCGCAGACATAGCTGCCGGCGGGGAAGGTGAAGTTCTTCGGGTCGTAGAACGCGGTCTCGTCCAGCCCCGGCTCCACGGTTTCCAGCGGGTATTTGTGCGGCACGTAGGCCGCCTGCGCGATCTCGCCGAACGCCTTGGACCGGTCGGTGCCGCTGACCGTGAACTTGCCGTTCTTGAACTCGATGTCGGCCTCGGCCGCCTCCAAGAGATGCGCGGCGATCTTCTTGCCCTTGGCGATGATCTTGTTGACCGCGTTGTGGATGGCGGTGCCGCCCACGGCGATCGAGCGCGAGCCGTAGGTGCCCATGCCGAACGGCACGCGGTTGGTGTCGCCATGGCTGATCTCGATGCTGTCGATCGGGATGCCCAGCATGGACGATACGACCTGGGCGAACGTGGTCTCGTGCCCCTGGCCGTGGCTGTGGCTGCCGGTATAGACCACCACGTTGCCCGTGGGGTTGACGCGCACGTTCGCCGCTTCGTACAGGCCCGCGCGCGCGCCGAGCGAGCCCACCACGTTCGAGGGCGCGATGCCGCAGGCCTCGATGTAGCTGGCGATGCCGCGCCCGCGCAGGCGGCCCTTGGCCTTCGATGCCGCCTTGCGCTGTGCATAGCCGCCGGGGTCCGACAGCTTCAGCACCTGGTCCAGCGTGGCGTGGTAGTTGCCGGTGTCGTACATCAGCGCGACCGGCGTCTGGTACGGAAACTGGTCGGGCTTGATGTAGTTCTTCCGCCGCAGCTCGGCCGGGTCGGTCTTCAATTCGCGCGCCGCCTTGTCGATCACGCGCTCGATCATGAACGTGGCCTCGGGCCGCCCCGCGCCGCGATAGGCATCGACCGGCACGGTGTTGGTGAACACCGCCTTGACGTTGGTGTGGATCGCGGGCGTGGAATAGTTGCCCGCCAGCAGCGTGCCGTGCAGGTAGGTCGGGATGCAAGGCGCGAAGGTGCTCAAATAGGCGCCCATGTTCGCCAACGTCTCGAACCGGAAGGCCAGGAACTTGCCGTCCTTGTCCAGCGCCAGTTCGGCATGGGTGATGTGGTCGCGGCCGTGCGCGTCGGACATGAACGATTCCGACCGCTCCGCGGTCCACTTCACCGGCCGGCCCAGTTGCTTGGCCGCCCAGGTGACGATCGCCTCCTCGGCGTAATGGTAGATCTTCGAGCCGAAGCCGCCGCCCACGTCGGGCGCCACCACGCGCAGCTTGTGCTCGGGAATGCCGAGGACGAACGCGCCCATCAGCAAGCGGATGACGTGCGGGTTCTGGCTGGTAGTGTAGAGCGTGTGCTCGCCCGTGGCCCGGTCGAATTCGCCGATCGCCGCGCGCGGCTCAATCGCGTTGGGCACCAGGCGGTTATTCACCAGGTCGAGCTTGGTGACGTGCGCCGCCTTGGCGAAGGCCGCGTCGGCGGCCGCCTTGTCGCCCAGCTCCCAGTCGAAGCACAGATTGTCGGCGGCTGCGTCGTGCACCGGCTTGCCGCCGCCTCTCAGCGCCGCTTTCATGTCCACGACCGCCGGCAGTTCGCCGTAGTCGACGGCGCTCTTCTCGGCCGCGTCGCGCGCCTGTTCCCTGGTCTCGGCGATGGCCACCGCCACCGGATCGCCCACGTGGCGCACCTTGCCGTCGGCCAGGATCGGGTGCTTGGGCTCGACCATCGGCTTGCCGTTCTTGCCGGTGACCAGCCAGCCGCAGGGCAGGCCGTTGATCGCCCCGAAGTCCTCGCCGGTATAGACGGCGATCACGCCGGGAGACGACTTGGCTTTCTTGGTGTCGACCTTCCTGATCGCCGCGTGCGCGTGCGGCGACCTGAGGATATGGGCGTAGGCCTGTCCCGGACGGTTGATGTCGTCGGTGTAGGTTCCGCGCCCGGTCAGGAAACGCGCGTCTTCGCGGCGCCGTACGGCGGCGCCGATGCCGGTGTCGAGCGGTGCCATGGCATCACCCCCTCATCGCCTTCGCGCCGGCGAGAACCGCCCGCACGATGTTGTGGTAGCCGGTGCAGCGGCAGATATTGCCTTCCAGCCCGTCGCGCACCTGCTTTTCCGTGGGGTTGGGGTTCTCCTTCACCAGGCAGATGGCGCTCATCACCATGCCCGGGGTACAGAAGCCGCATTGCAGGCCATGGGTCTCGCGGAACGCCTCCTGCATCGGGTGCAGCTTGTCGCCGTCGGCCAGGCCCTCGAGGGTCGCGACCTTGGCGCCCTCGGCTTGCAGCGCCAACAGGGTGCAGGCCTTCACTGACTTGCCGTCCACGTGCACCACGCAGGCGCCGCACTGGCTGGTATCGCAGCCGACATGCGTGCCGGTAAGGCCGAGCTTCTCGCGCAGCAACTGGACCAGCAAGGTGCGGGCTTCGACATCGGCCGACACCGCCTTGCCGTTCACCGTCATCTTTACGGTGGGCATGAGCATCCTCCCCAATGACCGGAACGGTTATATCCCCGGGGCGGCGCGCGCGGATTCTTGTCGTTTCGACGGCCGCGCCGTGCTGCCCGATTCCGTTCCCAGGCCGGTATCTTGGAGCCGCCGAGCGCGGCAGGTCAAGAAGCGGCAGGGAACGCGATCAAAGCAATCCGACTATCGCCAGCACGACGGCGACGGCGGCGATGACGCCGGCGATCCAAACCCAGCCCGGCAGCCCCGCGGAAGCAGGGGCGGGGGCGGCCTTCGGCGTTGCCGCCTTCGCCTGTTTTCCAACGGGCGCGGCGGCTTCGGCCGCTTGCTCGACCGGCGCGGGCTTCGGGCCCTCGACCGTGGCGGCAAATCGACCGAAAAACTCGTCCGCCATCTTGCGCGCCACGCCGTCGATCAGCCGGGAACCTACCTGCGCCAACTTGCCGCCGACGCTGGCGTTGACGTTGTAGGACAGAAGCGTGCCGTCACCGTCCTGCGACAGGCTGACCTTGGCGCCGCCCTTGGCGAAGCCCGCCGCCCCCCCCTGGCCCTCGCCGTTGATGGTGTAGCCGTAGGGCGGGTCGAGATCGCTCAAGCGCACCTTGCCGGCGAACTTGGCCTTGACCGGGCCGATGGCGGCGGTGACCCGCGCCGTGAATTCGGTGTCCGACGTCTTCTCAACCGTCTCGCAGCCGGGAATGCACAGCTTCAGGATCTCGGGATCGTTCAGCGCCTTCCAGACCTGCTCTCGCGGAGCGGCGATCCGGTATTCGCCGGTCATGTCCATGGCGGGTTTCTCCGAGGCTTGTACGATGACGGATGATCGTTGAGTTTGGGATACATCATAACAGGTCCGGCCCGATCACAACCCGAAAGCGTTGATGACGGGGGCGCGTTCGGTTGCGCTATGGCGGCGCGCCGATTGTCCATGGGGGCGCCGCCGGCAAAGGGGTCTAGGCGGCGGCATGGCCGGTAGCGGTGGCGCTGGCGGGGCGGATATGATACGCGAAACGCAAGGGACAAAGTTCCCGATCAAGGGAGGAAGCATACCATGAACCTAAGGAAATCGGGCCGCCGCGTCGCGGCCGCCATCGCCATGGGCGCCGCGCTGGGCTTGGCGGGAGCGGCCGACGCGCAGACGACGCTGTCGATCGCCACTGGCGGCACCGGCGGCGTCTATTATCCGCTCGGCGGCGGGTTCGGCAACATCCTGGGCAAGGAGCTGCCGGGCGTCACGGCCACCGCGCAGGTGACGGGCGGCTCGGTCGCCAACCTACAGCTCATCGCCTCGGGCAAGGCCGATCTGTGCTTCAGCCAGGTCGACGCGGCGTGGGACGCGGTCAACGGCCTGGACAAGTTCCCCAGCAAGCTGCCGATCCGCGGCCTGGTCGTCATGTACCCCAATCACATGCACGCGGTGACGGTGGAAGGCACCGGCATCAACAAGGTCGAGGACATGAGGGGCAAGCGCATATCCGCCGGCTCGCCCGGCAGCGCGACCGAGGTTTACGCCATCCGCGTGCTCGAGGCGGCGGGCCTGCACCACGAAAAGGATATTAAAAAAGAGCGCCTGGGCGTCGCCGAGAGCGTGAACGCGCTGAAGGACAAGAAGATCGAAGCCTTCTTCTGGGTCGGCGGTCTGCCGACAGCGGCTGTGACCGACCTCGCGGCCACGCCGAACACGAAGATCAAGATCCTGGACATCGCGCATCTGACGGCGAAGATGAACGCCAAATACGGCAAGCTCTACGCCGAGGCGACGATCCCGGCCGCCACCTATAAGGGCATGGATAAGGACGCCAAGAACAACACGGTCTGGAACATCATGGCGGTGAACGCCAGCATGTCCGACGATCTTGCCTACAAGCTCACCAAGGTAATGCTCGAAAAGCGCGCCGATCTGGCGCTGGTGCACAAGGAAGCGAACAACATCAAGCCGGAATGGCAGACCTCGAGCCGCATGGGGATTCCGTGGCACCCCGGCGCGCTGAAGTACTTCAAGGAAAAAGGCATGAAAGTCGAATGACGGCCTGAAGCCCGACATCCGACAACGCGGATTGCCGGACTTGAAAGGTCCGGCAATCTCGTTGTAGGCCCGACGGCCAACAGCGGCACGAACGATCCTTGGGGGAGGGGAGCGCGCGTGGAGACGAGGACCGACGACGCGCCTGCGCTGGCCGCGGCCCGGCTTTCCGAGGACGCGCGTGCCAAGCTCGAACATTACATCGAGGAAGAGGAGGGCGAGTTCAACCGCCTCGGCGGCTGGATCGGCACGGCCATCGCCGCCGTCGCGGTTTTCGTCTCGCTGTTCCACCTCTACGCCGCCTACGACATCGTTCCGGCGCATGTGCTGCGCCCCGCGCATGTCGGCATGGTGCTGGCGCTGTGCTTTCTGCTTTTCCCGGCGGCCCACCGCTTCCGCGACCGCATCCGCTGGTGGGACTATCTGCTCGCCGCCGCCAGCGCCGGCACCATTCTCTACGTGCTTTCCCAGGGCGCGTATTTCGGCGACCGGGCGACCATGCCGACCGGTCCCGACTACCTGGTGGGCGTCGTCTTCATCGTGCTGCTACTGGAGGGCACCAGGCGGGCGACCGGCCCAATCATGCCGGGCGTCGCGATCGTCTTCATCCTCTATGCGATGTTCGGCAACCGCCTGCCGGCGCCCTGGACGCACCGCGGCTATGCGATCGAGGACCTGATCGCGCACCTCTACATGACGCTGGAAGGCGTGTTCGGGACCACGGTCGACGTGGCTTCAAGCCTCATCATCCTGTTCACGGTGTTCGGCGCGGTCCTGCAGCAATCGGGCGCGGGACGTTTTTTCATCGACTTTTCCTTCGCGGCGATGGGCGGCAAGCGCAACGCGGCGGGCCGGGCGGTGATCCTGTCGTCGTTCCTTCTCGGCGGCCCCTCGGGCTCGGGCGTGGCCACGACGGTGACGATCGGCACGGTCGCCTACCCGCTGCTCGACAAGGCAGGCTACGAAAAGAACGCGGCGGGCGGGCTTTTGGCCGCGGGCGGGCTCGGCGCCATCATCTCGCCGCCGGTCCTGGGCGCGGCGGCGTTCCTGATCGCCGAGTTCCTGAAGATTTCGTATTTCGACGTCATCGTCATGGCGACGATCCCGACGGCGCTCTACTACTTCGCCATCCTCGTCATGGTCGAAATCGACGCGCGCAAGCAAGGGCACGCGAGCGAGATACTGATCCCCAAGGGCCGGCTTTGGCAGCTGACGAAGGGCTATTGGTTCCATTTCGGTTCGCTGATCTCGATCATCGTCTTCATGCTGATCGGCTTCTCGCCGGTGCTGGCCGTGTTCTGGGCCACCATGCTGGCGATCGCCGTCAGCGCGCTTCGCGCCGACACCGCGATCGTGCCGTGGTGGATCGCCGCGCCGCTTATGCTGGGTCTCGGTATCGTGATCCTCAATCTGTTCGGATTCGGCATCGGTTCGGCCTTGGCCGGCGCCAACTGGCTGCTTCTGTACCTGCCCCTGCTCGCCGCCGTGGCGATCGGCTTGGCGGCGCCCAAGATCGCCCCCGCCGCCGCGCGCTTCGTGACGGCCATGAAGGAAGGCACCACCGGCGTGCTCAACGTGGCGGCCACCTGCGCCACGGCGGGCATCATCGTCGGCGTCGTGACCCTCACGGGCCTGGCGCAACGCTTCGCCGACATCATCATCGGCTATTCGCAGGGCAGCCTGTTCCTCACCGCGCTGTTCACCGGCGCGATCGTGTGGATCGTCGGGTTGGCCGTGCCGGTCACGGCCTCCTATATCATGTGCGCCGTGATCGCCGCGCCGGCGCTGATCAAGCTGGGCGTGCCCGATTTCGCCGCGCACATGTTCATCTTCTATTACGCGGTGCTGTCGGAGGTGTCGCCGCCCACGGCGCTGTCGCCGTTCGCGGCGGCCGCGATCACCGGCGGCAATCCCTATCTGACCACGCTGCAGTCCTGGAAATACACCATGCCCGCCTTCATCGCGCCCTTCGCCTTCGTGCTCGAACCCGAGGGCGTGGGCCTGCTGCTGGTGGTGCCCAAGGGCGGCAATTGGCTCGATATCGTCGAGATCGCGGTCGGCACGCTGCTGGGCATATTCGCGCTGGCGGTGGCGATCCAGGGGTGGATGATCCGCAAGGCCACGGCGGTCGAACGCGGGCTGCTGCTGCTGGCGGGCGCGCTGTTCGTCATGCCCAGCCTGTTCGATCCGCTGGTGGCCGGCCTGACCGGCCACAGCATGATCGGCGCCCACGCGCTTGCCGGGGTGCTCGCGTTCTGGGCTATTGCCTCGCTTAATTACTGGCCCGCGCCGGGGGTTTGCCCCGCCGGCGCCGCGCGGCCGCCGACTGGGCCGGTA
>JBQTIS010000390.1:0-1949 GCA_052387895.1 Rhodospirillales bacterium
GCACGACCGGCAGGATGCGGTCGAGCGGCAACAACCCCTGCTGGATCGCGAACAGCGGGGCGACATGGGCGACCGGCGCCATGCCCCGCGCATGGCCGCCGGCCGCGCCGGAAGCAGGCGCGGCGAACGCGACGGCAAGGCTTAGCGCGATGAACGGTGCTGCACGCATGGCACACGGGTATCATAGCCGCCTGAACCGCAAATGAATATTGATTGATTAGAGGGGTTTAACGGTTCTTGCCGGGTCCGGGCCGTTCAGCCGGCGTTCAGGGGAATTAAGCGATCGTTGACGCGTTCGACCGGGCGTCCGCGGCCGCAGGAGCGAGGCGGCTTCGACGTGAACACCAAGAAGAACGCCAACGGGAGAGACACCATGTTCAAGACGATCCGCCCCGCGATCCTGTCGCTGTGCCTCTTGGGTTTCGCCGCCGCGCCGGCGCTGGCCGATCCGCACTGGGATCGAGACCGGCATTGGCGTCCGTATCATTACCCGGCGCCGCGCGTGATCGTGGCCCCGGCGCCGCGCGTGATCTATGCCCCCGCGCTTTCGGAATTCGAGCTGCGCCGCACGCTTCGCGTCCACGGATTCCGCGACATTCACGCCATCCATCCGGGATACGGCGTGTACCACGTGCGCGCGCGGGACGGCTGGGGCCGGCCCGTAGCCCTGGTGGTCGGCGCTTACGACGGCAGGGTCTTGAGCGCCCGCCCGGCCTGGTATTGATCCGAGAAGCCGGGAGCACGGCCATGACCGCGAAAATCCGCCGCATCGCCCTGTCCCTGTCCCTGATCGCGCTGGCCGCGCCGGCGCTGGCCGAGGACGGCGGCGACCGCAACGACGAGCAGAACCGCCTGCAGGAACTGGCCGCTGAGCGCGAGCGCGCGCTCAGGACCACCGACTACGGCCCGGGCGGACGGATCGTCGAATACCCGTACCAGCCGCCGCCCGTGGTCACGACGCGCGCATATGTGCCGGTCTATCATCCCCGGCGCGGCTACGGGTACGCGCCGGTGCGGGTGCCGGCCAACGTGCCGGTGATGGCGGAGGACGAGATCCGCGGCGCGCTGCGCAAGCAGGGCTTCGGCAACATCCACGGCTGGCGCTTCGAAAACCGCCGCGTGCTCTATCACGTCCGGGCATTCGACGATAAGGGCCGGGCCGTGACGCTCGCGGTGCGCGCCACCGACGGCGTGATCGTGGAGAACCTGCCCTTCTGGTACTGAGTCGAGCGTTCGATCAATCCGGCGGTGCGCCGCGTGCGGTCAGCGCGTAGCGCGCGATTTTTTTCATGAGCGTCGGCAGCGCGTGGTCGCCCAGGCGATCCGCCGGGCACCAAAGCGCGCCGCTGGGCGCACGCGCGGCGGCGGCCGCGCGGCCCAGCAACACGCTCAGCTCCAGCGTGA
Source organism: Rhodospirillales bacterium (assembly GCA_052387895.1). Classification (GTDB taxonomy): domain Bacteria; phylum Pseudomonadota; class Alphaproteobacteria; order JAEULC01; family JAEULC01; genus JAEULC01. The sequence goes on from JBQTIS010000390.1 coordinate 1,405, forward strand.
AATGGGTGAACTCGTGCCGCACCGCGCCTCCGAGGGGGCGGAACCGCGCCTTGACCGGCGATTCCCCTGCCGCCTTCACACCGTCGGCCAGGCCTTCGCGCCACTCGGTCGAGGGCAGCTCCATCATGCCGCCGAGCAGGCCGGCCGCGGGCCGCCGGCGCAGCAGCACCGCCCCGTCGGGCCGCTCGATCCAGAACGCAACGCCCCTTCGCGTCGGCTTGGGCTTTTTCGCCGCCCGCGCCGGCAGCGCCGCCGCGATGCCCATGGCCCGTGCCCGGCACCGGCGGGCGAGCGGACACAACCCGCAGCGCGGCCGGCCCGGCACGCAGACCGCAGCGCCCAGGTCCATCAGGCCTTGCGCGAAATCGCCGGGCCGGTTCTCGGGCGTCAGGCTGGCCGCCAAGGCGCGAATCCCGGCCTTGGCGCGCGGCAGCGGCGTTTCGACCGCGTAAAGCCGCGCCACCACGCGCTCGACGTTGCCGTCCACCACCGTGGCCTTGCGGGCGAAGGCGATCGCGGCGATGGCGGCGGCGGTATAGGCGCCG
>JBQTIS010000391.1:0-13416 GCA_052387895.1 Rhodospirillales bacterium
GCCGACCGAGCGCGCGGGCCGCGACGCGCCGCGCGCGCGGCTGGCCGCCGCGATCGCCCAGCGCATCCGGTCCTGGCTGGAGCGGGGCGAGGAGCTGAAGTCGCGCAGGCGCCGGGTCGCGCCTGGCGACATCATGGTGCTGGTGCGCCGGCGCGACGCGCTGGTCGAGGAGCTGGTGCGAGCGCTGAAGGGAAGCGGAATTCCGGTCGCGGGCGTGGACCGCATGGTGCTGACCGAGCAGCTGGCGGTGATGGACCTGATGGCGCTGGGCGACGCGCTGCTTTTGCCCGAAGACGACCTGACGCTCGCCACGGTGTTGAAGGGCCCGCTGATCGGGTTCGACGACGACCGCCTGTTCGCCCTGTGCCATGGGCGCAAGGGCAGCCTGTGGGCGGCGCTGAACGCCCGCGCGGCGGCCGAACCCGCGGGCCCCGAGGACAGGGCGGCGAAGGAGCTGGGCGCGCTGCTGGCGCGCACCGATTTCGTCGGCCCTTATGCGTTGTATGCCGAGCTTTTGGGGGCGCGGGGCGGGCGCAGGAAGCTGATCGGCCGGCTGGGCCACGACGCCTACGACCCGATCGACGAGTTCCTGGCGGCGGCGCTGGCGTTCGAGCGCGACCACGAACCCGCCTTGCAGGGGTTCCTCAAATGGCTCAGGGCCGGCGCCGCGGAAGTGAAGCGCGAGCTGGACCAAAGCGGCCGCGACGAGGTGCGGATCATGACCGTGCACGGCGCCAAGGGGCTGCAGGCGCCGGTCGTGATTCTGCCCGACACCCAGCAGGCGCCGTCGCGCATCGACCCGGTGCTGTGGACCGGCGCGGGCCTGCCGCTGTGGTCGCCGCGGGTGGAGGTGGACGACAAGGTTTCCGCCGGGCTGCGCGGCGTCGCCAAGCTCGCCCGCGACCAGGAGTACCGCCGGCTGCTGTACGTGGCGCTGACGCGGGCCGAGGACCGGCTCTACGTCACGGGCTGGCGGGGAGCGAAGCCGGCGAGCGAGGGATGCTGGTACGACCTGGTCGCCGGGGGGGCGGAGAAAATCGCCGCCCCGGCCGAATTCAAGCCGCCTGGCGGCGGCGACGGTTGGGCGGGCCCCAGCCGCCGACTGGAGACCGCGCAGACCGCCGAGCCCAAGCCCGGTCCCGAATCGGCCGACGCGCCGGCGACTCGTCCGCTGCCGAAATGGGCCTTGCGGGCGCCGGCGCCCGAGCCCGAGCCGCCGACGCCCCTGGCGCCCTCGGCGGCGGGCGATGCCGGCGAGCCGCCGGTGCTGTCGCCGATCGGCGCGGAGGAGGAGCGGCGCTTCCGGCGCGGGTTGTTGGTCCACCGGCTGTTGCAGGCCTTACCCGAGCTGCCAGCGGAAAGCCGTCCAGCGGCGGCCGACGCGCTGCTCAAGCGCTGGGCGCGCGACCTCGACGGCGACGCGCGGCGGAAGTTGGCTGAAGAAACCATGGCCGTGCTGGAATCGCCTGATCTCGGCCATCTGTTCGGTCCCGACGGCCGCGCCGAGCTGTCGCTGGCCGGACGCATCGGCAAGCGCGCCATCGCCGGCCAGATCGACCGGCTGGTGGTGCGGCCGGAAGCGGTAACCATCGTCGACTACAAGACGAATCGCCCGCCGCCGCGTATCGCAGCCGAGGTGCCCGCCGCCTATGTGCGGCAAATGGCCGCCTATCGCGCGTTGATCCGGCGCATCTATCCGGACCGGCCGGTCCGGTGCGCGCTGGTATGGACGGATGGGGCTTTCGCGACCGTGTTGCCGGACGCGATGCTCGACCGCGCCGACCCGACGCGGGACGAGTCGAACCGCCAGTCTTGACGCTGGCGGGGGGCGGTACCTAGATTCGTTCGAGTTCTCCTCCTGCCAGATCGGATCCCACCCCCATGAACACCCGCAAAGTCACCGAATCCTCGTTCGACAGCGACGTCCTGAAGGCCAGCGGCCCCGTGCTGGTGGATTTCTGGGCGGAATGGTGCGGTCCGTGCCGGGCGATCGCGCCCAGCCTCGAGGACATGGCCAAGGACATGGCCGGCAAGCTGACCGTGGCCAAGATCAATATCGACGAGAATCCGGGCATCGCCAGCAAGTACCAGATCAGAAGCATCCCCACCCTGATGGTGTTCAAGGGCGGCAAGCCGGTGGCGACCAAGATGGGCTCGGCGCCCAAGCAGGCGCTGTATCAGTGGGTGCAGCAGTCGATCGCCTGATTTCCGGGCGGTTTGCCCGCGATGGCCGCCCGGGCGAAAGCCCGATCTCTCGTTCATGTGGACCACGCGCGCACGACCGTGACGGAATGGCGCTTCGCGCCGGACGCCGAGACCGGCTGGCACCGCCACGCCTTTGACTACGTGATCGTGCCGCTGACCACGGGCCGCCTCTTGATCGACGACGGCAAGCGGCAAACCCACGCCGAGCTGTCGGCGGGCAAGTCCTATTTCCGGCCCGTCGGCGTCGAGCACAACGTGATCAACGCCAACGATTTCGATTTCGCCTTCGTCGAGATCGAGTTCAAGACGCCGGCCCAGGCGTAGCGCCGCGTCACCCGTTCTCGGCCAAAACGACGCCGGCGAGGTAGAGCGACCCGCAGATCAGCACGCGCGCCGGGCCCACGACCGATGCGATGATTTCGTCCAGCGCGTCGCCGACGCCGGGCGCGGCGAGCGCGTCGATGCCCGCGGCGCGGGCGTGCCTGGCCGCGGCTTCCGCCGGAAGCGAGGCGTCGGCGCCTTGTATCGTCACCGCGCGCAAGCCGGCGACATGCGGAGCCAAAGGCTTCAGGAATCCTTCCGGCGCCTTGGTGTTCAGCATGCCGTAGATCAGATACAGCGGCCGGTCGCGCCAACTCCGGGCGATTTCGGCCAGCGCCTCGCCGCAGCCCGCGTTGTGGCCGCCGTCGAGCCACAGTTCCCAGCCCCGCGGCAGCTTGCTGGCCAACGGTCCGCGCCCGAGGCGCTGCATGCGCGCCGGCCACTCCACGTCGCAGAGGCCCCTGCGGATATGCGCTTCGTCGATCTTGAATCCGTCGAGCAGTTCCAGGCACGCGATCGCGGTGCCGGCATTGACGGTCTGGTGCGGCCCGAACAAAGCGGGCTTGGGCAGATCGAGCCTCCAGCGCCGGCCCCGGTATCGCATGCCGTCGCCGTGGCCGGCCACGGCCCACACCCGCCCGGCGCGATAAAGCGGCGCGCCGAGCGCGCGCGCGCGCGCCTCCAGCACGGCCTGGGCATCGGGAGCCTGCGGCGCCAGGACCGCCGGCACGCCGGGACGGAAGATGCCGGCCTTCTCGCCCGAGATCTTGGCCAGCGTGTCGCCGAGATGGTCCATGTGGTCCATCGACACGGGGGTGACGCAGGTGACGGCCGGCCGGTCGACCACGTTGGTGGTGTCGAGCCTGCCGCCCATGCCCACTTCCAGCAGCACCGCGTCGGCAGGCGCGCGCGAAAACGCCAGCAGCGCGGCGCAGGTCGTGATCTCGAAGAACGTGATGCTCGCTCCGGCATTCTCCCGCTCGCATTCCTCCAGCACGCCCACCAGCGCGCCCTCGGAGATCAGCTCCCCCGCCAGGCGGATACGTTCGTGGAAGCGCACGAGATGCGGCGAGGTGTAGACATGGCAGCGCCGTCCCGACGCCTCCAAAACAGCGCGCAGATACGCGACCACCGAACCCTTGCCGTTGGTGCCGGCGACATGGATCACCGGCGCCAGCTTCTTGTGCGGATCGCCCAATTGGCCTAGCAGGCGCAGCACGCGGTCGAGCGACAGGTCGATCAGCTTGGGATGCAGCGACAGCAGCCGCGCCAGCACCTTGTCGCTGGGCGCGCGCTCCGACGCGGCGTCGGCGGCCATCTACCGGCCCAAGGCGGCGCCCGGGTGCGCTTCGCCGCCATGCGGCGGCTGCAGGGCCAGGACCTCTGCGCCGGACTCGGGCCTCAGCAGCAGGCCGAGCAGCCGGACCAGCGTGGCGCGCAAATCCTTGCGGCGCACCACCATGTCCACCATGCCGTGCTCCAGCAGGTACTCCGCGCGCTGGAAGCCCTCGGGCAGAGTCTCGCGGATCGTCTCCTCGATCACCCGCGCGCCGGCGAAGCCGATCACCGCGTTGGGCTCGGCGATCGCGATGTCGGCCAGCATGGCGAACGACGCCGTCACGCCGCCGGTGGTCGGATCGGTCAGCACCACGATATAGGGCAGCCCCGCGTCGCGCAGCTGCATGGCGGCGCCCACCGTGCGCGGCATCTGCATCAGCGACAGGATGCCTTCCTGCATCCGCGCCCCGCCCGAGGCGGGAATGACGATCAAAGGCGCGGCCTGGATCCTGGCTAGGTTCGCGGCGGTCACCAGCGCCTCGCCCACCGCCACGCCCATCGAGCCGCCCATGAACTCGAACTCGAAGGCGGCGACGACCGACGCCATGCCGCCGATCGCGCCATGCGCCACGACGATGGCGTCGGCCTCGCCGGCCGCGGCCTGCGCGGCCCTCAGTCGGTCGGCATAGCGCTTCAGGTCGCGGAACTTGAGCGGATCGTGCGGCGTCTTGGGCAGCTCGATGCGCTGGTATTGGGCGTCGTCGAACAGCATGGCGAGCCGGCGCTTGGCGCCCATGCGCAAGTGATGGCCGCAGCTCGTACATACGAACAGCGCCGCCTCGAGGTCGCGGTGGAACATCATCTGCCCGCAGGCCGCACATTTAAGCCACAGCTTGTCGGCGCCGTCGGCGGTCTTGCCGGCCAGCGCGCGAATCTTGGGCCGGACGAAGTTGGTAAGCCAGTTCACGCGCGCCCGCCCGCCGATTTGCGCGCGCCACGCACGGCCCGGGCCAGCGCTGCGACCTCGGCCAGCACCTTCTTGGCCAGGCCCGGCTTGGCACGGCCTTTCCTGTCCAGGTTCTCGGCGACGACTCGGATCAGCGCCGAGGCGACCACGGCGGCGTCGGCCACGCGCGCCACTTCGGCCGCCTGCTTCGCCGTCTTGATGCCGAAGCCGACGGCCACCGGCAGCGTCGTGTGCCGCTTCAACCGCGCGACGGCATTGGCGATCGCGTCCGAGGCGGCCGAGTGCGTGCCGGTGATACCCAGGATCGCGACGTAGTAGACGAAGCCGCTGGTGTTTGCGAGTACGGCGGGCAGGCGCGCGTCATCGGTCGTCGGCGTCGCTAGGCGGATGAAGTTCACGCCCGCCTTCATGGCAGGCAGGCACAGCTCGTCGTCGTGCTCGGGCGGCAGGTCGACGACGATCAGCCCATCGACGCCCACGGCCTTGGCGTCGTCGAGGAACTGCGAAACACCGTAGATGTAGATCGGGTTGTAGTAGCCCATCAGAACGATCGGCGTGTCCCGGTCGGCGCGGCGGAACGCCTTCACCATGGCCAGCGTCTTCTTCATGGTCTGCCCGGCTTTCAGCGCGCGCAGGCTGGCCGCCTGGATCACCGGACCGTCGGCCATCGGGTCGGAGAACGGCATGCCCAGCTCGATCACGTCGGCGCCGGAAGCGGGCATCCCGGCCAGGATTGCCGCCGCGGTCTTGGCGTCGGGATCGCCGGCGGTCAGGAACGTCACCAGCCCGGCGCGGCCCTCGGCCCGGAGCCGCGCGAACCGGCGCTGCAGCCTGCCGTCGGCGCCGCTCATATCTTCACTCCCAGCGCGTCGGCGACGGTGAAGATGTCCTTGTCGCCGCGCCCGCACAGATTGACGACCAGCAGATGATCCTTGCGGAGCCTGGGCGCGCGGCGAATGACCTCCACCAGCGCGTGCGCGGGCTCGAGCGCGGGGATGATGCCCTCGAGGCGCGAGCAGAGCTGGAACGCCTTCAGCGCCTCCTTGTCGGTGGCGGCGACGTACTCGACCCGGCCCATGTCGTGCAGCCAGGAATGCTCGGGGCCGACGCCGGGATAGTCGAGCCCGGCGGAGATCGAATGCGCTTCTTGAATCTGCCCGTCCTCGTCCTGCAACAGATAGGTGCGGTTGCCGTGCAGCACGCCCGGCCTTCCGCCCTCGATCGAGGCGGCGTGCTTCTTGGTCTTGAGGCCGTGGCCGGCGGCCTCGACGCCCACCAGCGTCACGTCGCGCTCGTCCAGGAACGGATGGAACAGGCCGATCGCGTTCGAACCGCCGCCGATGCACGCCACCAACGTGTCGGGCAGGCGGCCCTCGGCCTCCATGATCTGCTGGCGCACCTCCTCGCCGATGATCGACTGGAAATCGCGCACCATCTGGGGATAGGGATGCGGGCCCGCGGCCGTGCCGATCAGGTAATAGGTGTTCTCGACGTTCGCCACCCAGTCGCGCAGCGCCTCGTTCATCGCGTCCTTCAGCGTGGCCGACCCCGAGGTCACCGGCCGCACTTCCGCGCCCAGCAGTTTCATCCGGAACACGTTGGGCTGCTGGCGCGCGATGTCGGTGGTGCCCATGTAGACCACGCAGGGCAGGTCGAACAGGGCGCATACCGTCGCGGTGGCGACGCCGTGCTGGCCCGCGCCGGTCTCGGCGATGATGCGGGTCTTGCCCATGCGGCGCGCCAGCAGGATTTGCCCGATCGTGTTGTTGATCTTGTGCGCGCCGGTGTGGTTCAGCTCCTCGCGCTTGAAATAGATCTTGGCGCCGCCGAGGTGCCGGGTCAGCCGCTTGGCGAGGTAGAGCGGGCTCGGCCGGCCGACATAGTGCTTGTGGTGATAGGCGATCTCGGCGTGGAACGCCGGATCGTTCTTCGCCTCGTTGTAGGCGCGCTCGACCGCCAGGATCAGCGGCATCAGCGTTTCGGCGACGTAGCGCCCGCCATGGATGCCGAACTGGCCGCGCTCGTCCGGCCCGGCGCGGAAGGTGTTGAGGGTCATGGCTTTAGATCCCGTTCTTCAGGACGGATTTCATAGTGTAGCAGCGGCGATAGCACAAGAAGGCAACCACAGCTTCACGGAGGCGCCGAGAGAATTTTTCGCGCTGCCCGAGCCTTGCGATATTCCAATCTCGGCGTCTCTATGCCTTGGTGATTAATCTTTCTTCTTCGCCGCCCCGATGAACGCGGCGATCTTGGCCGGGTTCTTGCGGCCGGGCGCGGTCTCTACGCCCGAGGAAACATCGACGCAGGGCGCGCCGGAAATGCGGATCGCCTCGGCGATGTTCTCGGGGGTGAGCCCGCCCGACAGCATCCACGGCCTGGCGAAGCGGCGCCCCTTGAGCAGCGTCCAGTCGAACTGCGCGGCGTTGCCGCCGGGCAGCACGAACTTCTTGTCCCGGGGCGGCACGCCGTCGAACAACAGCCAGTCGGCGACAGGCTCGAACGCGGCCGCCGCGTCCAGGTCGGAAGCGGCCGCCACCTTGATCGCCTTCATCGCCTGAATCCGAAAGCGTTTTTTGATGTCCGCAACCCGCCCCGGCGTCTCGCGGCCGTGCAGTTGCAGCATGTCCAGCGCGACGGATTTGAGGATTCGCTCGATCACCGCGTCCTCCGGGTCGACCAGCAAGCCGACCTTCTTGACGCGCGTACCCGCGAACCCGGCAAGCGCGCGCGCCTGCTCGGGCGTGACCGCCCTAGGCGAGGGCGGATAGAACACCAGGCCGATGAAATCGGCGCCGCCGTCCACCGCGGCCTTGAGCGCATCGGGCGCGTTGATGCCGCAAATCTTGACCTGGACCATGCGCCGGACGCTACCACGACCCGGGGGAATGCGGTACGAACACCGCATGAGCTTTCTCGACCGCATCGCCGAGTGCAACAACGCCGACATGGCGCGGTTCGTTCCGTTCCGCGTCGGGGCCGAGCAGGCGGGCTGGGTGTATCGGCGCTTCGTGCCGGTGCTTCAGCGGTTTCCCCATGTGTTCGCGGCGCGCGAGGACGGCGTGTCGCTGGCGCCCGCGCTCGACACGCCGGGCAGGCGCAGCCGGGCGGTGGACGCGGTGCTGCGCCGGCTCGCAGCCGAGGGCGTGGTCAAGGGCTGGCGCGACGAACGCTATCCGGTCCACGCGCTCTCCGGCGGCAGGAAGCTGATGGCCATGGAGCGCGCGGCGGTGCCGCATCTGGGCGTGCGGGCCCATGGCGTGCACATGAACGGCTTTGTGCTGAAGCGCGGTGGCATCCACATGTGGGTCGCGCGCCGGTCGCGGACCAAGGAAACCTATCCCGGCATGCTCGACAACATGGTCGCCGGCGGCCAGCCCGTGGGCATCTCGTTCAAAGAGAATCTGATCAAGGAGTGCGGCGAGGAGGCGAGCATCCCGCGCAGGCTGGCGGCGCGGGCGATTCCCGCAGGCGCGATCTCCTACGCCTACGAGAACGAGGCGGAAGGCGGGCTAAGGCCCGACATCCAGTATTGCTATGACCTGGAGCTGCCGGGCGATTTCGTCCCGTGCAATTCCGACGGCGAGATCGAGCGGTTCATGCTCTGGCCGATCGCGAAGGTCGCTCGCATCGTGCGCGACACCGCCCGCTTCAAGTTCAACTGCAACCTCTGCATCATCGACTTCCTGGTGCGCCACGGCATCATCGGACCGGACGATCCCGGCTATGCGGCGATCTGCCGTGGGCTTAGGCGCTAGCGGGCGCCGCGATTCTGAGGAACGGCACCTTCTCGCCGAAGCCCTTCAGCACGGCGCTCTCCTCGACGGGCGCAAGGGGCGCCACCAGTTTCATCGCCTCGGGATCGGCCGCCACGTCCTGCGACAGCACGATGTCGCCGCCCCGGGACTGGCCTTGCAGCCGCGCGGCCATGTTGACCGTGCCGCCGAAATAGTCGATGCGGCCGTTGAGCGTGACGCAGATGCACGCGCCGCAATGCGCGCCCAGTTTGATGACGATGCCCTCGCCCGCGCCGCGTTTGGCGTGCTCGCGATTGAAATCCGCGACCTTGCGCTGCACCGCCAGCGCCGCGGCCACGGCGTCGGCCGGCTTGGCGAAGGCGGCCATCACCGCGTCGCCGATGGTCTTGACGATCGCGCCGTCATGCGCGCGCACCGTCTCGGCCAGGAACGCGAAATGCGCGCGCACGAGATGGAACGCGCCGGCGTCGCCCATCTCCCGGTAAAGGGCGGTCGAGCCGCGCAGATCGGTGAACATCAGGGTCACGCTGCCCACCGCCACGTCGTCGCCGGGCCTGAGCGCCTCGTCCGAGAACAGGTCGCGGAACGCCTGGAGCGTGGTCACCCGGTCGGCGGTCAGCGCGTCGCGCACCCAGGCCCGGTCCTCGACGATGAAGGTACGCTCGCGGCCGGTGCGGTTGATCAGGTCGATCGTGCCGGGCGCAGACGGCGCGCCGGCGTGAACGCCGGACTCGTCGACCACGACCGCCGGAAACCCGCCCTGTTTCCAGCGCAGGTTCGCCTTCGGCCCCGGCTCCAGCGTGCGCAGGCGATAGCGGCCGAACGGCAGGCCTGCCCCGATCGCGCGGGACGCTCCAGCCGGCACGGTCACGTGGACTTTGATATGCGGCGTGCTCATCGGCCCGAACAGGCAATACTCGCCGCCGGCGATCGGCCTGAGAGACGGCGCGGGGTGGAAGCTGGCCTCGACGTTGCGCGAGAAGTCGCGGTCGTAGTCGATGTTGCAGGTGCCGCAATGCGCCCCCTTGGGCAGGGCGTCCAGGCCGCCGCTCTGCGACTTCGCCACACGGCAGCGCGGGCACAGTATGTCCCAGCGCAGCTCCAGCAGGCCCGAGCGCACGGCCTGAAGGCAAAGCTCGATCGCATCGCGCTGCGGCACGTTCCAGCGCCGCGCCAGCTCGAGCGGGCGTATCGTCCAAAGATCCACCTCGGGCGCCGCCATCACATGGTCGGCCAGGCGTTTGGCCAGGCCGTGGCCGTGCGGCGTTTTCTCGATCGCGGCGGCGATGGCGGCGGCGCGCTCGGCGGCTCCCGGAGCGAGCGCCGGCGGCGGCGCCTCGAACGGCTGCGCTCTGTGGCCTTTGGCGAACTCATCGGCTTCCCGCGCCAGCTTGCCGAAGGTCTTGCCGATGGCGGGAAAGAATCCCGTCGCCAGGATCAGCGCGCCCAGGGGATTGGCCGCCGTCGCCTCGACCGCGTAGTCGCCGCGCGTTCCCTTTCCATCGGGCGACAGGCGCAGCGTGGCGCATAGGGTCTTGATCGGCCCTTTCAGGAACGAACGGCGATGCTCGAACCATTTCTCGTGGACCCAGTTGACGGGATGCTCGCGCCACTCCAGCGCGAACGGCCCCTTGCGGGCCTTGGCGACGTACTCGACCGACCCGTCCGGTCGCGGCGTCTCGACGATCGCGTGCTTGGGCAGGCCCGCGGCCTCGTTGAAGCGGGCCGTGTCGGCCATCGCCGTCCACACGGGCGGCGGCGGGGCGTCGAAGCGCCAGGTCCAGGATCGTGTCGGCATCGCGCGCGTATCCCGTCAGCCGGACGGCGCTACCACGCGAAATGCGGCAGCACCGCCACCGGGGATAGCCCGGTTCGCCGGATCAGCGCGTTCAATTTTTCGGGATCGGGATGCCCGCCCGGGGGCACCTCTAGCTCCTCGCCGTGGATGCCGTGCGCCACGAACGCGGCGTCGATGCCCGCGCCTTTGGCGCCGGCGATGTCGGTGCGGAACGAGTCGCCCACGGCTAGGACGCGCTTTCGGTCGGCCACGCCCAAGAGCTTGAAGCAAATCTGGTACATGTCGCGGTGCGGCTTGCCGTGCCAGCGCACATGCCCGCCCAGCGCCTCATAGCGTTCCGCCAGCATCCCCGCGCAGATCTGCATCACCCCGCGATGGATCACCACCAGGTCGGGATTGGCGCAGACCATCGGCACGCGCCGCTTGGCGCCCTGCCGCAGCAGCGGCTCGTACTGCGTCAGCGTTTCGCCGTCCATGTGCGCGCCGGTGTTGAGGATGAAATCGGCGTCGGCGACGTCGTGCACGAGGTCCAGGTCCTGGCCCTCCAACATGCCGGTGTCGCGCTCGGGACCGAGGTGGAAGCACTTGCGGCCCAGCCGCGCGTACCACGGGTCGTCGCGCCGCTTCAGGTGCTGCCAGGCGTCCTCGCCCGAGGTCATCACCGCGTCGAGCAGCCGGGGCGGAATGCCGATCTCGCCCATGCGTTTGATCGCCACGTCGGCGCGCCGCGGCGCGTTCGACAGCGCCATCATGCGCTTGCCCGCGCGCTTCAGGCGCTCCAGGCCCGCGACCGCGCCGGGATAGGGCTTGTCGCCGTCGTGCAGCACGCCCCACAGGTCGAGAATGAATCCGTCGTAGCGCCCGGCGATCTCCGCCAAGCCGTGAATCGAAGGCGGCAACGGCACCTGAAGGTCCCTTTACTGGATTTCCTTGACGATGCGCTGCTCGCCGAACAGGAAGCCCTGTCCGAAATCGATCTGGAAATCGATCAGCTCCATCAGGTCGCTTTCCGATTCCACGTTCTCTACCACCAGGTCGATTCCGGCGCGGTCCAGCCCGTCCTTCAGCGCCCGCGGGTCGATGCTAGGCTGGGTGAGCCGCAGTTCGCTGAGCAGCGCCTTGGCCGGGATCTTGACGAAGCGCACGCCCTGGCGCGCGAGCGCGGCGCCGTCCAGGCGCAGATTCTCGACCTGATCGATGGAGAACCGCACGCCGAGTTCCGCCAGGTGCGCGAGCGCCTCGCCCGTGGCGGCGTCCTGCAGCGCGAAGGCGCCTTGCGGGAATTCCAGCACCAGTTGGGCGGCGAGCTCGGCGTGGTCGCGCACCAGCGCGGCCAGCTCGCCCAGGAACGCCGAATCGTCGAGCGTGTGCCGGCTGACATTGCACACGAAGCCCGTGTCCGGCCGGTCGCGCCGCGCCTTGCGCGCCATCTGCAACGAACGGAACAGCAGCAGGTTGTCGATCGCGGGGGTTTGGCCGATCTTCTCGGCGGTATCGGCATAATGCTGCGGCTGGATCGTGGCGCCGTCGGCCGCGCGCAGGCGCGGAAAGCATTCGTAGAACCGCACCTTGCGCTGGGGCAGGCTGACGATCGGCTGCAGATACAGATCCACCCGGTCGCGCTTCAGGGCGTCGCGCGCCTGCTCCAGCGTTTCCAGCGCGTCCGCGTCGCCGGCCGGTCCGGGGCGGTCAGACGGCATGACCGCGGCCAGCCCCTGGCGCGGGCCCGCCGGCGTGCCGGGCTTCTCGGCGCCGAGGCGCTCGATCATCGTCTGCAGCGCCTTCACCTCGGCCACCGCGGCTTCCACGCCCCGGGTCTCGCCGGCCGGGCCGGGCGCGTGGTCGATGGCGTCGGCGACGCGCTTGGCCTCCTCGCGCGACTTGGCCATTTCGGCCTTGATCTCGGCCAGCTCGCGCCGCGCCACGGCCAGCCGCCGCTGCAACCCGTCCTGGCGCGCGCGCCGCGCCATCACCTCGTGGACCAGCGCACCCAACAGGAACACGAAGGCCGCGATCAGCGAACTGCGGGTCGAGTTGACCGACGTGAAGACGTCGGGCACCACGAAGATCGCGGCTGCGATCAGCGTGTAGGTGATGATCAGCGCGATATGCGACAGGACCGACATGCGCTTACGAGGCGGGTCCTTCAGCCATTAATTCCAGGAAACGTAGATGCTTAGCAGATTGGATGCGATAAGGGAAGGCAACCGGCCGGCCTGTCACTCCAGCTTCGGAAACACGTGCCGCCCGTCCGTCCCAAGCGGCAGGCCCGTGATGCGCGCGACCGCCCGCACCGGAAGGGGTCCATAGAGATGCGGAAACACCGCCCCGCCCCGCGCCGGCTCCCATTTCAGCGCCGGGCCCAGGACCGCCGGGTCGACCGCCAGCAGCAGCAGGTCGGGCGTGCCCGCTCGGTGCCTGGCCGCGCTTTCCGCGACCTGAGCGGCGGTGGAAAAATGGATGAAGCCGTCGCGCAAATCGTCGGCCGAGCCGCGATATTCGCCCAGCGCCAGCGCCGCTTCCCAGTCCGCCTTGCGGCACAAATTGTAGATCGGCTTTCCCGCCATTCCTGCGTGACGGTAGCGTCCGGGCCGGCGCTTGTCACCGTGACAATCCGGCCCTTGCCCCGAAGGCCGTCCGCGCCGCACAATCGGCCCCGGCCTCGAATGGGGGCGCCCCCGGCAACCGAGTTGAAACGGCGATGCTGAAACATGTTCCAGGCGTCCTGTCGCAGGACGAGGTCAGCCAGATCTTCCAGATCATGGCCGAGGGCCAGTTCGAACGCGGCGCCGCCACCGCCAGCGGCCGCGCGCGCGAGGTGAAGAACAACCTCCAGTTCGAGCGCCGGCCCGAGGTGAAGAAGCGCCTGGACCAGATCGTCATCGGCGCGCTGATGCGCAATCCCGAGTTCATCGGCTTCACCTTCGCGCGGCTGATCGTGCCGCCGACCTTCAACCGCTACGACGAGGGCATGTATTACGGCAGCCATGTCGACGCGCCGTTCCTCAACAACGGCCAGGTGCGCGCCGATTTGTCGCTGACCGTGTTCCTGAGCGACCCCGGCACCTACGAGGGCGGCGAGCTGGTGATCA